>PXTR01000067.1:8325-13752 GCA_003023245.1 Bacteroidetes bacterium QS_8_68_15
TACCAGCGCCGCCCCGCCGATGATGCCGCGCTTGATCGCTTCGACGGAGACGCCGAGCGTGCGCGCCGGCTCCTCGCCCAGCAGCATCGCGTCGAGCGGGCGCGCGAACGCCCAGCACGCCCCCAGCGCCCCGACCGCTGCGAGCACCGGAAGCGGCAGGCGCGCCCACGTCGTGCCCGCCAGCGAGCCGAGCAGCCAGAAGAGCACCGCGCGCAGCTTACCGGGCTCCGGCGAGGCGAGCGTGACGAACGACGTGACCGCCCCCATCAGCGCCGACATCGCCACGCCCGCCAGCAGCAGCCGCGCCACCGAGAGACGCGCCGCCCCGCTGCCGGACGGCCCGCCGGTGCGCGCGACCAGGTACACGACCGTAATCGTCGCCAGCCCGCCGAGGAACGCCGCCAGCGGCAGCGAAAGCGCGCGGCTGAGCAGCGGCGGCAAAAAGCCGAGGTAAAAGAGCGATGCCCCCGCCGAGGCTCCTCCGCTGATGCCCAGGACGTACGGTTCGGCCAGCGGGTTGCGCACGAGCGCCTGCATCGCCACGCCCACCACCGAGAGGCCGCCGCCCACCGCCAGCGCCAGGAGCGCGCGCGGCAGCCGCAGCCGCCACACCACGCGGTCGGCCACCGTGTGGGGGGCCGCGCCTCCCCCCAGCCGGCTCCCGAGCGCGCGCACCCCCTCCGCGGGCGTCACCGGCGCGTTCCCGAGCGCCACCGCCACGACGACCGACCCCAGCACGAGCCCGGCCAGGAGCATCCCCGACAGCCAAGAACGTCTCAAGAGTGCGTTTCGTGAACGAGGATCAAGAACCAAACCGCTTCGGGTGCAGCCGCTGCGCCAGCCGCTGCGCGCCTTTCGCCACGCGCGGACCGGGGCGCAGAAAGAGCGCCGGCTTCACCCCGTACACGCGCCCGTTCTCGATGGCCGGAACCACGCCGCGCCACGCCGGGTGCAGCTCGGCCAGCCGCGCCGGGTCGTAGTCCCGGCCGAACGCGCCAACGATCACGTCGGGCTGCTTTTCGAGGACGAACTCGTCGCTCACCGGGGCGTCCGTCGAAAGGTCGGCCGTGGCGCTTCGGCCGCCGGCGGCGCGGATGAGCGCGTGCACGTAACTGTCCTCCGAGAAGGTGTAGAGCG
Organism: Bacteroidetes bacterium QS_8_68_15; assembly: GCA_003023245.1. The sequence continues at coordinate 9,463 of PXTR01000067.1, forward strand.
TCTCGTCGGCGACGAGAAAGAGCACGAGCGGCCGCTCGGCGTCGGCGCGGCGGAGGATTCGCTCGGTACGCTGCCGCACCCGCTGCACGACGCCGCGCAACGAGTCGGCCGCGCGCGCAGCTCGGCGCGGCGTGCCCAGCAGCCGGCCCGTGGTCGCGACCGCGTCGAAGATGCTCGCCAGCGACGGGAAGGAAAAGAAGTACGTCGGCGTGGCGAGGGCGCCTTCGAGCGTGGCCGCATCGCGCGGCGCGTTGATCTGGTCGGTCGCCAGCACGAGGCCGGGGCGCAGCGCGGCGACGGCCTCGAAGTCGATCTGCGGATAGATCTGCACCTGCGGGAGCGTGTCCACGGCGGCGGGCGGGAAGTCGTCGGCGGCGGTGACGCCGGCGAGGCGCTCGCCCGCGCCGGCGGCGAAGACGATCTCGGTGAGGTTGGGCGCGAGCGTCACGGCGCGCCGGGCGGGCAGGCTCAGCTCCACGCGCCGCTCCAGCGCGTCGGTGAGTGTCGTGTCAGTGCGGCGTTGCTGCTGTTGCTGCGATTCGTCGCCGGCCGGAGCGCTGCGGCAGCCAGCGCCGATCAGCAGCACGCCCGCCAGCAGTCCTGCCCCGAGCAGGAGGGCTTTTCCCAGACGCCGAACGACCGCGAGCAAAACCGAAGAAAAGAATCGGAGCACGACAACCGACACCCGACAACTGAAAACCGACAACCACCAACCCAAAAACCAAAAGCCGACGACCAAAAGCCAGACCCCCGCTTCGAAATCGGCCCCGCCTGCGCCGAACGCGCCCGATTACACCGAGAAGTTGTATTTTTTACACGCAGCGATTTATATTATATTCGTGTTCCCGACGTTCGCGCCGTTCTCTTTTCCCAATGCAGAGCCGTCCCGCATATGCAGCATCAGATATTTATCGTAGACGACGATCCGAAAATCGGGGACATGTACAGCAACGTCCTCGAGCGCGACGGCTTCGCGGTGGAGGCTTTTCTCAAACCCGCTCAGATGCTTCAGCGCATAGACGAGACTGGGGAGCCGAACCTCATCCTGGCCGACATGATGATGCCGGACATGAACGGCGTCGAACTGCTGGAAACGCTCAACGAGCGCGACGCCTCGATTCCGGTCATCATTATGACGGGCAACGCCTCGGTCTCGCTGGCGGTCGAGGCGATGCAGCAGGGCGCCTTCCACTACCTCGAAAAGCCGGTCAACCTCGAGGAAATGCGAAGCTTGATCGACAAGGCGCTCGACCTTTACTCCGAGGAGGAAAAAACCCGGGAACTCCGCGAGGAGCAGCACGCGCAGTATCCGGTCGCCGGCATTCTGGGAGAAAGCGCCTCCATCGAGGAGGTGCGCGAGACGGTGCGCACGCTCGAAAGCGCGCCCAAGACGACGGTGCTCCTCAGCGGCGAGACGGGCACGGGCAAAAACCTCGTCGCCAAGACCATCCACCACAACTCGCCGCACGCGAAGGGGCGGTTTATGGAAATCAACTGCGCGGCGCTGCCGGACAACCTGCTTGAGGCCGAGCTCTTCGGCTACGAAAAGGGCGCCTTCACCGACGCGCGCGAATCGAAAGAGGGCCTGCTGGAGGCGGCCGACGGCGGGACGGTCTTTCTCGACGAGATCGACTCGATGTCGATGGCGCTCCAGGCGAAGCTGCTTTCGTTCTTGGAGAGCCGCGTCTTTCGCCGCCTCGGGGGGGTGGAAGACCTGCGCGTCTCCACGCGGGTGCTCTGCGCCACCAACGCCGACATCGAAGCGCGCGTGTCCGAGGGCGACTTTCGCAAAGACCTCTACTTTCGCATCAACGTGGTGAACCTGCACCTGCCGCCGCTGCGCCGCATGGGGGAGGACGTGCTCGTGATCGCCGAGGCGGTCATCGACGAGCTCAACCGGGAGATGGGCCGCGAGGCCGACGGCTTCACCGAGGCGGCGCGCGAGAAGCTCATGAGCTACCGCTGGCCCGGCAACGTGCGCGAGCTGCGCAACACCCTCGAGCGCGCCATGATTTTCTTCGACGGCCCGCTCCTCGACGCCGACGACCTCGAGTTCGGAGCCGCCGACGGGCTCAGCAGCGACGGCGCCGTCGGCGGGGCCACCGACCAGGGGCGCTTCCGCTTCCGCGAGGGGGCGAGCCTCGAAGACCTGGAGCGCGCCTACATCCTGCACACCCTTCAGGAAAACGACGACAGCTACGCCCAGATCGCCCGCCAGCTCGGCATCTCCAAAAAGACGCTCTGGGAAAAGCGCCGCCGCTACGACCTGGACGAGGAGGTGGACCGGTGAGGAGGTTTTTTTAGCGCACGACGAACTGCTCGAAAATGAAAATATGAAACATGGGGCAGTGGGTTCGCACCGTAGGGTTTGCCGCACTCCCCTTTTTGATCCGGGTGTTGTGGGTCTGGATACTGACAGGAGATTTTTCTCAGCGCTCTTCCGACCTACGGAAATCACTTTCTATGCGATCATGATCGGAGCTAACGGTCTCGTTGAAGCCGGTCGATTTGAGGAAGAAAGCAAAGATTCCTTCTTTGAAAATTTAGAAACGGTGCTTTGGATCGCAACGATTGTAGGAGCCGTGATGTATGGTTTTCTGCTACCGAGTGAGCAGAACGGAGTGGCCGTAGAGGCACAGCTTGAGCGTCTGCTAATCATTTCAACCGTTGCAGCGTTGGTCAATAGCGTCGTAGCCACGTGGATCAAATGGGTGGTCGAGAGGTCGCTCACAGAAGATGCTTCCTAATGGAAACTCTTTTTTACATGGCGCTCGCCGTACTCATCTCAACCGCTTTGACAGGTGTAGGAATGGTGACGTATGCGCTTTTTGAGCGCCGTGACCGCAAGTATCGCCGGAAGCATCGCGATTTCGTTGAACAGAAGCGAGAAGCGAAGAGTGAGAAACCGTATCAAAGAGACCCAAGAACGACTGGATTATGAGCAAGGCTGAGGGCGAAGCCCCGAACAGTTCAGAGGAGTCCAGAGTGTTGCGCGACTTCGTCTATCTCGACGTAGATCGTCTCACCTCTCTATACTCGCAATTTCTCGGATCAGCCCCCTCTGTTGCTCATGTCCACTTCTTCTCACGAAACGCCGCTGCCCGAGAAGGCAGAAGCTGAGAAGCGCAACGGAGCACCGGCTTCCGCAGCGGAGCGCAACCCCGGCACGCCCCTCGACGAAAGCTGGGTGCGCGCCTCGCGCGTGAACCCCAGCGCCACGCAGCGCCGCGCCGCCACGATTACCGCGCGCCGCTCGATCAAAAAAGAGTGGCAGGCCGCCTGGCTGTTGCGGGCCGTCAGCTGCATCGACCTGACCACCCTCAAGGGCGACGACACGCCCTCGAACGTGCGCCGCCTCTGCGCGAAGGCGCGCCAGCCGGTGCGCCGCGACCTGCTGAAGGCGATGGGCTTTCTGGACCGCGACCTCACCGTCGGTGCCGCGTGCGTCTACCACCGCCGTGTCGAGGATGCGCTCGACGCGCTGGACGGCAGCGGGATCCCCGTGGCCGCCGTCTCGACGGGCTTCCCGGCGGGGCTGAGCCCCTTCGAGACGCGCCTCGACGAGATCGAACGCTCCGTCGCGGCAGGGGCCGACGAAATCGACATCGTCATCACGCGCGAGCACGTCCTGCGTGGGCGATGGCAGCAGCTCTACGACGAAGTGCGCGCCATGCGCGACGCCTGCGGCGAGGAGGCGCACATGAAAACCATCCTCGCCACCGGCGAGCTGGGGCCGCTCTGGCACACCCTCCAGGCCAGCAAAGTGTGCATGATGGCCGGAGCGGACTTCATCAAGACCTCCACGGGGATGGAGTCGGTCAACGCCACGCTCGAACAGGGCCTCGTCATGACGCGCGCCATCCGCGCGTACCACGAGCGCACCGGCCACGTCGTCGGCTTCAAGCCCGCCGGCGGCATCCGCTCGGCCAAAGAGGCGCTCGGCTGGCTCGTGCTCATCAAGGAAGAGCTGGGCGACGCCTGGCTGACCGCCGACCGCTTCCGCTTCGGCGCCAGCAGCCTCCTCGCCGACATCGAGCGCCAGCTCGCACACCACGTCACCGGCCGGTATGCGGCGGGGCATCGGTTTCCGATGGGGTAGCGGGTTCGTTGATCGTGGGTCGTTGGTCGTTCTCAATCAGCGACGCAACTGCTAAGGAGACACGATCAACGACCCACGAACCAGCGAGCAGTAGCGAACGGACGAACCACGAATACCAACCCCCACATTCCCGACCCCCCGCACTCCCGCACTCAAAAATGCCAAACGTAGCAGACCTCTTCGACACGATG
>PXTR01000068.1 GCA_003023245.1 Bacteroidetes bacterium QS_8_68_15
CGGCTCGACCGAGCGGGCCACCGTGACCGCGCTCTTCGACTACGAGGGCCTGGAGCGCGTCGAGACGGAGCGCGCCGAGCCCGGCGACATCATCGCCGTAGCGGGCATGGAGGGGATCGGGCTGGGGGAAAGCCTCTCGCGCGCGGAGGATCCGGTGCCGCTGGAACCGCTCCACGTCGATGAGCCGACCCTCTCGATGGAGTTTCGCATCAACGACGGGCCGATGAGCGGCCTCGAAGGGCAGTACGTCACCAGCCGCCAGCTGCGCGAGCGCCTCCTCAAGGAGTCCGAGGACAACCTCGCCATCGACGTGGAGGAAACCGACTCGGCCGACCGCTTCATCGTCAGCGGGCGCGGCGAACTTCAGATGGCCATCCTCATCGAGCAGATGCGCCGTGAGGGCTACGAGCTGTGCGTGGGCCGCCCGCAGGTCATCACCCGGCGGATCGACGGCGAAAAGTGCGAACCGTATGAGCGCGCCTTCGCCGACATCCCCGAGGAGCACACCGGCGTCGTGGTCGAAAAGATGGGCGAGCGCAAAGGCGTGATGGTCGGCATGACCAACCACGGCACGGGCCGCGTGCGCATCGAGTTCGAGGTGCCCAGCCGCGGGCTCATCGGCTACCGCACCGAGTTTTTGACCGACACGAAAGGCGCGGGGCTTTTGACGCACCGCTTCGACGAGTTTCGCCCGTGGGCCGGCGAGATTCCCGGGCGCACCACCGGCGCGATCGTGGCCGACCGGCGCGGGCAGGCCACCGGCTACGCCGCGATGGGGCTTCAGGACCGCGGCACGCTCTTCGTCGGGCCCGGCGACGAGGTTTACGAAGGCATGGTCATCGGCGAGAACAATCGCGAGCAGAACCTCGACGTGAACATCACGAAGGAGAAGCAGCTCACCAACATGCGCGCCGCCAGCGCCGACGTGCTCGAACGCCTCGCCCCGCCGCGCGACCTGTCGCTGGAGGAGGCCATCGAGTTCCTCGCCGACGACGAGCTGATCGAGGTCACCCCCGAGACATTCCGTCTGCGCAAACGCCACCTCACCCCCGACGCGCGGCACAAGGCGGCGGCGTGAGGACGGTGGACCGGGGACGGCGGCAGCCTTTCGGACCGAAACGTTCGTATCGAAGGCGTCGCGTTGCCGTCGCGACCGGTAGGAGCAAGATACCCCGCAAGGGGATGATCTTCGGCCCTATCGTGCCCCTGCGAGCAACGTCTCCCGCAAAAGAAAAGACCCGCGCCGCCGACGCGGCGGGCGGGTCTTTCGCCTGTCGAGTGAGCCGGCGACGCGGCCCAGAGGACCGCCGCCGTCCACGGGTCCATCGTCTACCGTCCACTGAAGCCCGCGAAGCGGGATTCACTCCGGAATCGCCACGTTCTCCGCGTCGATCTCGTTGGGGTCGGGCATGCTGCTGTCGTCGACATCGTTGCCGCGCGCGTTGGCCTTGCGCTTCAGGCGGCGGTGCTGATCGAGAATGTTCGGAAAGGCTGTCTGGAACATTTCCTCCGGCTCGGGCACGTCGCGGTCCTGCTTCGTGCGCGCCTCGTGAAGCTGCTGGCACGCTTTCCACACCGCACGCCGCAGGTTCCACTTGTTGACCGAGAAGGCCGCCGAGCGGCGCTTGCCGTCTTCCTTGAGCCAGCTGATTTGCACGTAGGGCTTCAAGGTGCCGCTGCCGTCGTCCTTGTGGCAGAAGTTGAGCCCGATCACGCCCGTCTTCGAGCGCGCCAGTGCGGACTTGCGCACCGGATCCTGCGGCGGCGGAAGCTCTTCGAGCAGCTCGTCGCGGTACTCGACGGATTCTTCGAGGGCGTCTTCTTTGCCACCGAATTTTTTGTCGGAGAAATACTTCGTGTACTGCTCGTTGTGACGCTTGATGCGCACCTGCCAGCCGTGGGTAGAATGACGATTGGGGTGTTCGTCGCTCGGCTCGATGTCGATGCGAAAAACGTTTTTGGGTTTGTCAGCCATGAGGAACGAGGAAGCGGATGAGAAAAGATAAAAGCGGCTACAAACACCGAATGGGGGGAGGAGCTCCCACTCGGCAGCCCTTTTCTAAGCATACGTGCAAAAATAACCCATACCGGGCAGAGTTCCGATTTCAGCCCGGAATAAACGAAGTTGTGTTTGCGTAATACGTGAAACTCGGGCGGGTTGCGCTATCGCAGGCCCGTTTCTTCGGCGGCGGCCTGCAGCTGCTCTTTCTGCCGATCTGTCAGATCGCGAGGAATGTCCACCTCGATGTGCACGTAGAGGGCGCCGGTCGTTTTTTCCGTTTCGACGCCCTGCCCGCTCAGGCGCAGCTGCTCCCCCGGCTGCGTGCCCGGGGGGATGCGCAGGCGAATGCGCTTGCCGTAGGCGTTTTCGATGCGGCGCTCCGCTCCCAGCATTGCTTCGAAGACGCCGACCTCCTCGGTGAGGTGCAGGTCGTCGCCGCGCCGTTCGAAGCGCGGGTGATCGTCCACGCGAAAGGTGACGTACAGGTCGCCCTGCCGCCCTGCGGCGTCTTTCTGCCCGCGCCCGCGAAGGCGAATCTTCATGCCGTTCCGCACGCCCTTCGGCACCTTCAGACGCACGGTCTCCCCGCCGGGCAGGCGCACCTGCGTGGGGCCGCCGTCGAGGGCCTGCTCGAAAGAAAGGCGTAGCGTCGTCTCCGTGTCGCGCGCGCCGCGTCGCTGCTTCTTCCCGCCCCCGCGTTGCTGCCTGCCCCCACGCGTCCGGCCGCCGCGCGTCTGTGCGCCGCGCGTCTGTGCGCCGCCGCCGCTGAAGAACTGGCCGAACAGGTCGCCCAGTCCGCCGCCCGCGCCGCTGCTGCCGCCGGCCTGTCCGAAGAGATCGTTCAGCGGGTCGCCGCCGCCGCGGCCGCCGCCGCGCTGCTCGAAGCGCACGCGCGTTCCTCCACCGCCGCCGCCTCCGCGAAACGGATTTTGCCCGCCGAAGGGGTTTTGCCCCGGGCCGCGCCCGGCGAACGGATTGCGCCCGCCCTGATCGTACTGCTTGCGCTTCTCCTCATCGCCGAGCACGTCGTAGGCTTCCTGCACCTCCTTGAAGCGCTCCTCGGCGTTGTCATCGTCGGGGTTGCGGTCCGGGTGGTATTGCTGGGCGAGCTTGCGGTAGGCGTTTTTGACCTCCTTCTGGCTCGCGTTCCGGTCGACGCCGAGCACGTCGTAGTAGTCTTTCGTCTGCGGCATGGAGGGGGGCTTAGGGCTTATTAGGGGCTTGGTTCTTGGTTTTTGTGACTGACAGCGCTGCAGCCACATCGGGGCGGTTTTTGTGCGCGCCGTCCCGTAGGTTTTGCTTTAACAGAGAGCCGCACAGATCGTGCCATCCGGCCGGGAGCGTGGGAGCGCGGGGTCTTTTTTGCCCCCGGCGGTCGCATCCCCGTCCCGAAGCCCCAGGACCAAAAGCCCAAAACTCAATATGCAAAAGGTGCTCATCGCCAACCGGGGAGAGATCGCCGTGCGCGTGATCCGCGCCTGCCGCGAGCAGGGCCTGCGCCCCGTCGCCGTGTACAGCGAGGCCGACGCCACGGCCCTCCACGTGCGCCGCGCCGCGGAAGCGTACCGGCTGGGGCCGCCCGCCGCCGCCGCGTCGTACCTCGATCAGGAAAAGGTCCTCGCCGTCGCCGACCGGAGCGGGGCCGACGCGATTCATCCCGGCTACGGCTTTCTCTCCGAGAACGCCGACTTCGCCGAAGCCGTCCGCGAGGCCGGCTTCACCTGGATCGGCCCGCCGCCGGAGGCGATCCGCAAAATGGGCGACAAAACGGCCGCACGCGCGCTGATGCAGGACGCGGGCGTTCCGATGGCCCCCGGCACGACCGACGCGATTGCCGACGCAGGCGAGGCGGTGCGCGTGGCCTCCGGAATCGGCTTCCCCGTACTTGTGAAAGCAGCCGCCGGCGGGGGCGGGAAGGGAATGCGCATCGTCCGCGAAGCCGGCGCGCTCGAAGGCGCCGTGGAGCGCGCGCAGAGCGAAGCGGAGTCGGCCTTCGGCGACGGGCGCGTCTTCGTCGAAAAGTACATCGAAGCGCCGCGCCACATCGAGTTTCAGATCCTGGCCGACCGGCACGGGCACACCACGCACCTCTTCGAGCGCGAGTGCTCCATTCAGCGCCGCCACCAGAAGGTGATCGAGGAAGCGCCCTCGTCGGTCCTTTCGCCCAAGAAGCGCCGCGAGATGGGCGAAGCGGCCGTCGCCGCTGCCGAGGCGGTCGGCTACGAGAACGCCGGCACGGTCGAGTTTCTCGTCGACGCGGAGCTGGACTTCTACTTCATGGAGATGAACACGCGCCTCCAGGTCGAGCATCCGACGACCGAGATGGTCACGGGCATCGACCTGGTGGCCGAGCAGCTGCGCGTGGCCCGCGGTGAAGAATTGGGCTATGCAGCGGACGATCTCTCCATCGATGGGCACGCCGTGGAGTGCCGCGTCTACGCCGAGGACCCGGCGCAGCAGTTTCTGCCCGACCCCGGCGAGCTGGTGCGCCACGCGCCCCCCGACGGCCCCGGCGTGCGCACCGACGCGGGCGTCGAGGAAGGCGAGACGATTCCCGTCCACTACGACCCGATGATCTCGAAGCTCGTCTGCTGGGGCGCGTCGCGGGAGGCGGCGATCCAGCGCACCGAGCGGGCGCTCGCCGAGTACGAGGTGGCCGGCGTCGAAACGACGATTCCGTTCTGCCGCTACGCGATGCGCCACGCGGCCTTCCGCAGCGGCGACTTTTCGACGCACTTCGTCGAGGAGCACTTCGACCCGGCGCGCCTCTTCGAGGGCGGCGAAGGGCCACAGGCTGCGCGCGACGCGGCGGTCGCGGCGGTGCTGTTTCGCGCCGCGCAAGAGCCGGACGCGCTCGACGAGGACGACGGACCGCGGAGGGCGGGCGGCGGCGCTTCTTCACAACGCAGCCGCTGGGTCGAACGGCGGCGGCGATAGCGACGTCCACGTTCTTGTGGACTTGCGAGATGATCCGCAGGAAGACAGGTTCCCTTCCGCAATGATGGACTCGCCGCGAGATGGCAGGGGGGGTGGTGAACGGGGTTTCCCGCAGCCGCGGCGTGCCTCAGCCCAAGCTACTCGCCGCCCTCGAGCCGGCGCATGAGATCGGCCATTTCGATGGCGGCCACGGCCGCGTCGAAGCCTTTGTTGCCCGCCTTCGTGCCGGAGCGCTCGACGGCCTGCTCGATGGTGTCGGTCGTGACGACGCCGAAGAGCACGGGCACGTCGGTGTCGAGGGCCGCTCGCTCCGCCCCGCCGGCCGCCTCGGCGGTGACGAGGTCGTAGTGCGAGGTGGCCCCGCGAATCACCGCGCCGAGGCACAGCACCGCGTCGTAGTCGCCCGAAGCCGCCAGGGTCTTCGCCACCAGCGGCAGCTCCATCGCGCCGGGGCAGCGCGCCACGGTGACGTCGTTCTC
>PXTR01000069.1 GCA_003023245.1 Bacteroidetes bacterium QS_8_68_15
AAAGCCCTTTTCTTTCCCCGGACGCCCCGATGCCCGACGATCCCGAATCGACAATCGAAGATCCCGTCGTCGGCGTAGCGATGGGCAGCGAGTCGGACCGGCCGGTGATGCAGGACGCCGCCGATGTGCTCGACGACTTCGACGTGCCCTATGAGCTGCGCGTCCTCTCGGCGCACCGCACGCCCGGCGCGATGCAGGAGTATGCCCGCACCGCCGAAGAGCGCGGCCTCCAGGTCGTCATCGCCGGGGCGGGCAAGGCGGCCCACCTGCCCGGCATGATCGCCGCCTCCACGCCGCTGCCGGTGCTGGGCGTGCCGGTGCCCACCACCGACCTCGGCGGCACCGACTCGCTCCTCTCGGTCGTGCAGATGCCCGGCGGCGTGCCCGTCGGCACCCTTGCCATCGGCGGGGCCAAAAACGCGGGCCTCCTGGCCGTGCAGATCCTCGCCACCGGAGACCGCCCGGCGCTCATGGATGAGCTGCACGAGTACAAGCAGCAGCTCCGCGAAAAAGCCGAAGCGATGGACCGGCGTGTGTCCGGGCAGCAGACGACGGACGGCTGACGGAGATAACTGACGGCAGAGGGCTTCTTCATTCGTTCTCGCGTCCTCAACCCGCTGACGGCCGAGCGTCGTTTTGCGCGTGCTGATTCGCCGCCTTTCCTGCCTCCCTCGTGGCCGCTTGTGAAACCGTCTTCCCGTGCTTCCGACGACGACGCGCCGTCCTCCTCCGCGCCTTCCGGCCGGGACGTGAACCGCAGCGGCGCCTCGTCTCCCCGCGACGACGAGACGCGGCGGCGCGAGCGGCTGGATCGCTTTGCCTTCCTCCTGGACGACGCCTTCCGCATCCCCGGCACCGAGCGGCGCGTGGGCCTCGACGCGCTCATCTCGAGACGGTCGTCGGGCTCGTGCCTATCGCAGGCGACCTGTTCGACTTCGTCTTCAAGGCCAACGACCGCAACGCCGACCTCATCGAGCGCCACCTCGACGACCCCGAGGCCACGCGCCGCTCCAGCCGCACGGTCCTCACCACCGCCGCCGTCACCCTCGTGCTGCTCATGCTGGTGCTCGTCGCCGGCGTCGCGTGGCTCGTGAGCGCCCTCATCGGCGCACTGAGCGGAGCGGTGTGAGCAGCGAGAGCGTAGGGGCGTGGGAGAATTTCCCCAGCCCGATGACCGTTCACCCAAACCCGAAACACGGAACTCCAAACCCGCAACCGCACCGCGTGCACTACGTCTACATCCTGCGCTGCGCCGACGGGACGCTCTACACCGGCTACACGACCGACCCGGAGCGCCGCGTGGCCGAACACAATGCCGGCGAGGGCGCAAAGTACACGCGGGGGCGCACACCGGTCGAACAGGTGCACCTGGAAATGTTCGACTCCCAAAGCGCGGCGATGCAGCGCGAACACGCGATCAAGCAGCTATCGCGCCCGAGAAAAGAAGACCTAGCCGGGCTGCTGTGAGGACCACACGTTTTGAGATTCAGTCCCCGACCACGCGCACGTAGCGGCGTTTGCCCACCTTCAGCACGAACGGCGCTTCCCGGGCCAGGTCGATGTAGCAGCCCGTATCGTCGACCGCCTCGCCGTCGATGGAGACGGCGCCCTGCTTGATGAGGCGGCGGCCTTCGCTGTTGGATTCGGTGAACTCAGCCTCCTTCATCAGATTGAGCAGGCCAATAGTCGCATCGCCCTCGGGAGCCGGGCGCAGCTCGGGCATCTCGTCGGGCGTGTCGCCGGCGCGGACGGTGCGGGCAAAGTGCGCGGCCCCCCTTTCGGCAGCGTCCTGGTCGTGGTAGAGCGCGGTGACGCGGCGCGCGAGCTCCTCTTTGGCCGCCATCGGGTCGCGCTCGACCTTCGCTTGCACGCGCGCGAGCTCGTCGGTCGGAATGCCGCTGACGAGCTCGGCGTAACGGTAGATCAGGTCATCGGGGATCGACATGAGCTTGCCGAACATGGCCTCCGGCGCTTCGCTGATGCCGATGAAGTTGTCGAGCGACTTGGACATCTTCTCGCCCCCGTCGGTGCCTTCGAGGATCGGCAGGGTGATGCAGACCTGCGCCTCCTGGCCGGCCTGCTCCTGCACGTGGCGGCCCACCAGCAGGTTGAACTTCTGATCGGTGCCGCCCAGCTCCACGTCCGCCTCGATGTGGGCCGAGTCCTGCGCCTGCGCGAGCGGGTAGAGCAATTCGTGCACGCCGATGGGGACGCCTTCGGAATATCGCTCCTCGAAGTCGTCGCGTTCGAGCATCCGCGCAACGGTGTACTTCGAGGCAAGGCGAATCACGCCGTCGAACCCCATTTCGCCGAGCCAGTCGCTGTTGTAGCGAATGTCGGCCTGTTCGGGGTCGAGCACCTTCGCGGCCTGGTCGAAGTAGCTCTGCCCGTTTCGGCGCGTTTCCTCCATCGTCAGCGGCGGGCGCGTCTTCGAGCGGCCCGAGGGGTCGCCGATCATGCCGGTGAAGTCGCCGACGATCAGGATGGCGCGGTGCCCCAGGTCCTGAAACTGCCGCAGCTTGCGCAACACGACGGTGTGGCCGAGGTGCAGATCCGGCCGGCTCGGGTCGCAGCCGAGTTTGACCGTCAGCGGCTCGCCGTCCTCGCGCGAGCGCGTCAGCTTCTGTTTGAGCGCGTCCTCCGGCAGGATTTCGTCGGTCCCGCGCCGAATGACGTCGAGCTGTTCTTCGACAGGGGGGAAGGTCGGCATCGCAAGGAGGCGGGGCGGTGAGGGGCGTGAGGGGCGACCACGGGGGGTGCCCTTACGGGTCGGGGTGTTGTGGTAGGAGGGCCGCCGGTCAGTGCTGGCGTATCTCGCGCTTCATGCGGCGCTCGCTTTCGCGCTCTTTGATGCTCTGGCGCTTGTCGTGCTGTTTTTTGCCCTTGCCGAGGCCGATTTCGAGCTTGGCGTGGCCGTCGCGGAAGTAGAGCTGGAGCGGGACGATGGTGTAGCCGCCGCGATCGGCTTCGTCGCCCCACTTGACGATCTCGCGCTTGTGCATCAAGAGCGTGCGGTTGCGGCGCGGCTCGTGGTTAAAGTGCTCCCCGCCCGGTCCGTAGGTCGGGATGTGCGCACCGTGAAGGATCATCTCCCCGTCGCGGTCGACCGAACAGTACGCCTGCTTGATCGACCCGCCCTTCGACCGAAGCGACTTCACCTCGCTCCCCTTCAGCCGGAGGCCCGCTTCGAGCGTGTCTTCGATCTCGTACTCGTAGCTCGCCTTGCGATTGCGCGCAATCACCTTTTCAGACATTTGTGAAGGTGAGAAGGGGTGAAGGTAGGAAGGGGTTCGTGGGTTCGTTGAGCACCTCCGTCGAGCCCCGCTTGCCGTCATGCTCCCCACGCTCCTTCTTCTCTTCTCTCTTTCCTTCCTTCTTCCTCTTCGGGGAGCGGGGCGAAGGTGAACTCGGGTACGTCGTCGAGAACGCTTTCGTAGAAGAGGTAGTGCTTTAGCTCCGTGAGGCTGGCAACGGCGAGATCGTCGTAGCGCAAGCGCAGGTCCTCGCGAAAGAACTCCGCGAGCGCCGGGTGTTGCGCTTGTTCGGCCCAGGCGGGGCGGTGCTCGACGGAGGCCTGAAGTCGGTCGCGCAACGCGAGGGTTTGCTCGGGAGACAGGTCGCCCTCGCGCGCCACGAAGAGGCCCCAGACCATCGGGTAGCCCGCCAGTTCGAACCATTCCTGCCCGAGGTCCATCACCAGGCCGCCGTCCTCGCGTCGCCCGGGGTCGGGAAGCTCGCTCAAGTCGGTGGAGGTGAGAAGCACAGCGGATTCGTTGCCGTCCAGAAGCTCGCCGGGCGTGGGCGCGTCGTAGGACGCCAGCTCGGGGTCGATGGAGTAATGCTCGCGCAGGACGACGCGGGCGGCGAACTGCTCCAGGACGGCACGCTGGTCGCAGGCCAGCGTCGGCGCCTCCGAGCCGCGCAGTCCCTCGCGCAGGAGGATGCGCGCGAAGGGGTACTTCCACGACGAGACGGCCACGCCGGGAATCACGTCGAAGCCCTCCGCGCCCTGAAGCGCCATCGTGGTGGGCAGGAGCGCCCCGTCCACCTCTTCTTTCAGAAGGGCGGCCGCGCAGGCCTCCGGGCGCAGGTGGCGCAGGGCCCAGCGGTCACGATCCGCAGCGGAGGCGAGCCCGCTGACGGCGGCGTCGGCGACGGGAGCGTTCCAGACGGCGAGGGTCATCGGCAGTCAGCAGTCAGCATTCAGCAGTCAGCGGCCGGCTTTCAGCCGTCAGCCGTTCGATCCAACAAAGCTGAGAGCTGAGGGCTGAAAGCTGAAGACCCAACCTCACGCGCTTTCCTTGACCTGCGCGCTCTTGCCGCGGCGGTCGCGCAGGTAGTCCAGCTTGGCGCGGCGGACCTTGCCTTTGCGCACCACGTCGATGGTGTCGATGCGCGGGGAGTGCAGCGGAAACACGCGCTCTACGCCGATGCCTTCGGAGACTTTCCGCACGGTGAACGTGCGGTTCGCGCCGCTCCCGCTGAAGCCCAGCACGATGCCCTCGAAGCGCTGCGTGCGCTCCTTGTCGCCTTCGACCACGCGCACGTTTACGCCGACGGTGTCGCCGGGCGAGAAGTCAGGGTGGTCTTCGCGGAATTGGGTTGCTTCGACGAGCGTAAGGGGGTTGACAGCCATGGGCACACCTCGCGGAGCCGGTTGGGGATGAAAAGAACGAGCTGATCGGAACGCGCTTGCCTCCAAAAACCGACGGCGTTCAGAAAGCCACCGCCCTGGCATTCAGCGGAGCGCAAACATTGGTATGCTACCGAACTTCCCTGGTGGAGTTGCTCGACGGAAAGCGGCTTCATGTAGTCTTTTTGCTGTCCGGCGCGTCTTCCTCGTCGTCCAGCAAGTCGGGGCGGCGGGCGCGGGTGCGGCGCAGGCTCTCGTCGAAGCGCCAGCGGGCGATGCGCTCGTGGTCGCCGGAGCGCAGCACGGCCGGCACGTCCATACCGCGAAAGGACGCCGGGCGCGTGTAGGCCGGCGCGCCGAGCAGGTCGTCCTGAAACGAGTCGGTGAGGGCGGAGCGCGCATCGCCGAGCGCACCGGGCTGGAGCCGCACCATCGCGTCGATCAACACGAGAGCGGGCAGCTCGCCGCCGGAGAGCACGTAGTCGCCGATGGAGACCGCGCGTGTGATCCAGCCGCCGCGGCGCACGCGCTCGTCGATGCCTTTGTAGCGCCCGGCCACGAGAACGAGATGCTGGCTGCGCGAGAGACGGTTGGCGGTGTGTTGCGTGAAGCGCTCCCCGTCGGGCGTGAGGTAGATCACGTCATCGGGCGCGCCGTGCTTCTCGGCGAGGGCTTCGAGGCAGCGCACGAGCGGGCCGGGCTTGAGCACCATGCCCCCGCCCCCGCCGAAGGGATAGTCATCGATCTGATTCTGCTCGCCCTCCCCGTAGTCGCGCAGGTCGTGCACGCGCACCTCGGCGACGGGGCCGTCTTCGTCCTCGCCGTTTGCGAGCGCGCGCCCGAGAATCCCACTCTCCAGCGGCCCGCGAACGACCTGCGGTAACGCGGTGACGAGATCGAACTGCATAAGTGTGGAAGGTGTGAAAGGGGGTAGGTGCGTCAGGCCTGCACGCGCCCACACCTACAGACCGACGCCCCGCATCTAAAACATTCCTTCGATGGGCCGTACGACGAGGCGGCCGGCGTCGAGGTCCACGTCGCGCACGAACTCCTCGACGGCAGGGATCATCGCCGGGTCGTCCGTTTCTTCGCGCGCGACGACGAACAGGTCGTGGGCCGCGGTCTGCTCGACGCCCTCGACGGTGCCGAGGCGCTCCCCGTCTTCGGTCACGACCGCCAGGCCGACGAGGTCGTGGATGAACCGCTCGTCGTCGTCGAGCGGCGGGAGGTCCGACTCGGGGACGTAGACGCGCTGGCGGCGCAGCGTCTCGGCGGCGGTGCGGTCGTCGGTGCCGTCGAGCTTGAGCAGGACGAGCGGGCCGCGCTTGGTGGTCTGGTGGCGGACGCCTTCGACGCGGCGCGGGGCAGTCCGGCCCGGCGAGCGGCCCAGATGGACGGTGTCCAGCCCCTCGAAGCGGGCGGGATCGTCGGTCTCGTCGGGGGCGACCTTGACCTCGCCGTCGGTGCCGTGCGCCTTGAGGACGCGGCCCATCAGAAGCAGGTCGTCGGGATCGGGGCGAGGGGCGTCTCGGTCGGGGGCGTGCAACGTAC
>PXTR01000070.1 GCA_003023245.1 Bacteroidetes bacterium QS_8_68_15
GTCGCAAGGAGGCACAGGTGTTGCGTTCGTTTCAAGAAACGCGGTGTAACCAACGGAGGTGAGAACCCGAAGCTATTTGCGTATTCTGCAACAGCGTATTCCGTAAGGATGCTTTTCACCTCTGCTTCTGCTGTCCTTACGCAATACGTTTTACGCAACATGTTTTACGCAATACGCCCCGTTTCTTGTAGCAGCCCCCTCTGGGAATGGCCGGGCAACCGTCGCAGTTATCTGCGCCGTGTTCCTAAAAAATGGGAAAGATCGGTGCTTGGCGGGCGCGTGCGTTGTGATTCCCGCGCGCGAGACGCTACCTTGTGCAACAGCCTCCAGGTGTTCGGCGCCGCATTCATGCGTCAGCGCCGCTCCCGTGACGTACCTGCGCCCCGCTCGCAACGATGGAAGACGCTTTGCCTCCCGACACGTGGACGACCGCGCACGACCTTTCGCTCGTCTACATCGCTCTGGCCTACGGCACCGACAAAGACCTGGCCGACGCCGAGCTGAATGTCATCGTCGAGCGGCTGAGCCGGTGGAACCCGCCGGAGGCGGCGCTCGAAGAAGGGGGGCAGGACGTGCAGGAAGTCATCATGGAGGCGGCGGCGATCTACCTCGAAGAAGACGCCGACCACGAGGTCGCCGGCTCTGTCGAGACGCTCGGGCGCGAACTCGATGAAGACGAGCTCCGCCATGCGCTCGAAGATGCTCTGCGCATCGCCGAGGCCGACGGGGTTTTGCTTTCCAGCGAGCAAAACCTGCTCTCGGCGCTGGCGGAGGCCTGGAACCTGCGCGCTACGGAGCGCCGGCTCATCGAAGAATCGACCGTCGAGGTCGAGGCCGTCGATACGGCCTGGAGCCTCCTGCACGATCTGGGCCTCGTCTACGTCGTCCTCGCGCACAGCACGGACGACGAGCTGAGCGACGCGGAAATCTCCGCCGTGCTGGGGCGGCTGCAAGACTGGCACGAGGAAGTCAGCGAAGACGACGCGCGCGAAGTGTTGCGCGAGGTGCTGACCTTCTACGGCGAGCAGCCGAGCGAAGAGGCGCTCGAAGCGTCGGTGCGTTCCGTCAAGGAGACGCTTCCGCCCACGCAGCGCCTCGTCGTTCTCGACGACCTGATGAACATCGCCGACATCGAAGGCGACCGCAGCGGCCACAAGCGCGAGATGGTCGAAGGCCTGGCCGACGCCTGGAACGTGCCGGTGCGCATAGGCAACGCCCTGCAAGATGGGCGGGCGTGATGCGTAAAACGTGATGCGTGAGGTTGCCTTCGGGAGTGGTCAAGGAGGAAACGACAGGTTGACCGTTTCCGGTCGGCTTTTCCAGTAGCTTCCAGAGGCAAACGAGTCGGCCTGCTGTCGTCACGAGTCACGCAACACGAATTACGCACTGCTACGCCCCATGCGTCGCGCACATCGGTTCGGAGTAGCGGCGGCGGGCGTCTTGCTGCTCGCGTTCGCTCTGCTTCCGCAGGAGACGTCCGCGCAGGCGGCTTCTGATACCACGAGCCGGCAACCGATCCGCGCGCTGATGCAGGCGCACGAGCAGGCGCAACGCAGCCACCTGTGGCGCGTGGCCGCCTGGGGCGGGGCCAACCTCACGGTGGGCGCGGCGCTGATGCTCGCCGCGGGGCGTTCGTCGCGGCCCGCGCGCTTCGGCTACGGGCTGCAAAGCGGAATCTGGGGCGCGGTGAACGTCGGCATCGCCGGGGTGGGGCTCTCCGGCGGCGGTCCCGGCACCGCGACGGCAAGCACGCTCGGACCGGCGCTCGACGCGGTGCGGGGCTACCACGATATTCTGCTGTTCAACATGGGCCTCAACGTGGCCTACACCGGCGTGGGCGTGGCGCTCCTGGCCGCCGGCTACCGCGACGTGCAAAGCGCCGCTTCGTGGCGCGGGCACGGCGCAGCGCTGATCGTGCAGGGCCTCGGCTTGCTCGCCCTCGACGGCATCGCCCTCTGGGGCGCGCGTTCGCGTCTCACTGAACTGGTCGACGGGGTGGGGCAGGCGACCCTCTCGATGGGACCAACCGGCGCGCGGCTCGTGCTGTCGCTCTGAGGCGGTCGCTGCGACTCAGGGGCGTTGCGCTTGCGCCTTCGCCGTTGCTACGTTGACATTCGTGGCTCGTTGTTCGTGAATCGTTGCTCGTCCGACATTCCCGTTTGACGAGCGAGAACCCCCCACCCCCGCTCCCCCACACTCCCGCACCCATACGGCATGGCCGACCTCGCCGACGCGCCCGCCGAAGACGCGCCCGCCGAAGACGCGCCCGCCGAAGACGCGCCCGCCGACACGGTACAGGAGCGCAACGCGGCCGTCGAAAAGAAAAAGGCCGAGCACGAAAAGAAGCAGCAGGCCGCCGCCGAAAAGGCCGCCCGGAAAGGCTCCACGCCGTTGATGCGTCAGTATTATCGCCTCGCCGCGCGGCATCCGCAGGCGCTCCTCCTCTTTCGGATGGGCGACTTCTACGAGACCTTCGACGACAACGCCGAGGCCGTCAGCCGTATTCTCGGCATCACCCTCACCACGCGCAACAACGGCAGCGCCGAGGAGGTGCCGATGGCCGGCTTCCCGCACCACGCGCTCGACAAGCACCTGCCCAAGCTGATTCAGGCGGGTCTGCGTGTGGCCGTCTGCGAGCAGGTTCAGGATCCCGACGAGGCCAGCGGCGTCGTCGAGCGCGACGTGATCGAGGTCGTCACGCCCGGGGCCAACTTTCACGACGAGCTGCTCGACCCGAAGCAGTCGAACTACCTTGCGGCCATTAGCTTCGGCACGGGCCGCGACAGTGATACCGTCGGCCTTGCCTACGCCGACGCGACGACCGGCGAGTTCTACACCGCCGAGTGCGCTGCGCGCGAGGCCGAAGCGCTCGTCGAAACGATTGCTCCGTCGGAGGTCCTGTTCGACAAGCGCCGCAAAGACCGCCTGCGTGAGACGCTGGGCCTGCGCGAAAGCGAGTCTTTCGACGACCGCGCGTACTCGGCGTCCGAGCAGGAAGACTGGGTGTTCGACTACGACTTCGCCTACGAGACGCTGCTGCGGCACTTCGAGGTCCACTCGATGAAAGGGTTCGGAGTCGAAGACCTCGACCAGGGGCTGCGCGCCGCCGGGGCCGTGCTGCACTACCTCGGTGAGACGCAGCAGGGCCGTCTCGACCACGTCCGCCGCTTGCAGCGGCACCGGCGCGAAGACTTCATGGCGCTCGACGCCGAGACGAAGCGCAACCTCGAGCTCGTGCGCACCATGCAGCCCGGGGCAGGCGGCAGCGGCGAAGGCTCGCTCGTGGACATCCTCGACGACACGCGCACGCCGATGGGTGGGCGCCGGCTGCGCCGGTGGCTCGTGCGCCCGCTCCAGAAGCGCGAGCAGATCGAGAAGCGCCAGAACGCCGTCGAAGCGCTCGTCCGCTCCCGTCGCCTGCGCGAGCGCCTTCAGGATGAGCTCAAGCAGGTCGGTGACCTGGAGCGCCTCGCCGGCAAGGTCGCCACCGGGCGCGCCGGGCCGCGCGACCTGACGGCCATTCGCAAAGCCCTCGGCCGCCTGCCCGATGTGGCCGCGCTCCTCGAAGACGAAGCCTGTGACACGCTGCGGAACCTGGCCGACAACCTCACCCCTTGTACCGACACCGTCGAGCTGATCGGGCGGGCGCTGGTGGACGACCCGCCGACCAAAATCAGCGAAGGCGGGCTCATCTGCGAGGGCTACGACGACGAGCTCGACGAGCTGCGCCGCGTGGCGAAGGGCGGAAAGGAATGGGTCGCGCAACTGGAAGAGCAGGAGAGTGAGCGCACCGGCATCCCGTCGCTCAAAGTCGGCTTCAACAAGGTCTTCGGCTACTACCTCGAAGTCACGCACACCCATTCGGAGAAAGTCCCCGAGGACTACATCCGCAAGCAGACGCTCAAGAATTCGGAGCGCTACATCACGCCGGAGCTCAAGGAAAAGGAAGAAAAAATCCTCACTGCCGAGGAGAAGGCGCAGCACCTGGAGCAGGAGCTCTTCACCGAACTGCGCGCGGAGGTGGCCGCCCAGACGGCCGACCTCCAGCTCAACGCGTCGCTCCTGGCGATGCTCGACAGCTTTTGCTCGCTCGCGCAGGTCGCCGAGCGCGAAGGCTACACGCGGCCCGAGCTCACCGACGAGCGGGCGCTCGACATCGAGGGCGGCCGCCACCCCGTCGTCGAGGCGGCGCTCCCGCCCGGCGAGCCGTTCATTGCCAATGACGTGACGCTCGAAGCCGGTGGGGAAGGGGAAGAGGGGGAGGGCGAACAGCTGTTGCTCATCACCGGCCCCAACATGGCAGGCAAAAGCGTCATCCTGCGGCAGGTGGGCCTGGTGGTGCTGTTGGCGCAGATCGGCAGCTTCGTCCCTGCCGAGCGTGCCGAGGTCGGCCTCGTGGACCGCATCTTCACCCGCGTCGGCGCGTCGGACAACCTCTCGGCCGGGGAGTCGACGTTTCTCGTCGAGATGAACGAGGCGGCCAACATCCTCAACAACGCCACGAACCGCTCGCTCATTTTGCTCGACGAGGTGGGCCGCGGCACCTCCACGTTCGACGGCCTCTCGATTGCGTGGGCGATGGTGGAGTACCTCCACGAAAACGACCGCGTGGCCGCGCGCACCCTCTTCGCCACGCACTACCACGAGCTCAACGAACTCGCGGGCCGCCTCGCGCGCGTCGCGAATTACCAGGTGCAAGTGACCGAGCATGAGGGCGAGTTGGTCTTTCTGCACAAGCTGGCGCCGGGGCGGGCGGATCACTCCTACGGCATCGAGGTGGCGCGCATGGCGGGGCTACCCGCGCCGGTGGTGGCGCGCGCCCGCGAGATCCTGGCGCATCTGGAGCAGCAGCACCTGGCGCTCGAAGAGACGGCGCTCGACGAAGAAGAGGAAACGGACGACGTGGCGACGGCGGCGCAGGCCGAGACGGACGCCGTGCCGGACCTTCCCGATGAGCACCCCATGCAAACGGAGTCGCAGATGAACCTCTTCGGCGCGGCCCCGCCTGATCCGGTCGCCGAGGAGCTGAAGGAGACGCTGGCGGCCTGCGACCCGGACCGGATGACGCCCATCGAGGCGTTGATGAAGCTGTCGGAGCTTAAGTCGAAGGTGGAAGGTTGAAGGTGGAAGGTGGAAGGTTTTTAGGTCGATGGGCTCTTGCTGTTGTTGCGTAGGTAGCGGATCAGGCCGCTGAGCAGGCGGGCGATCTCTTCGCACTGTTCTTTGAGCGTT
>PXTR01000071.1 GCA_003023245.1 Bacteroidetes bacterium QS_8_68_15
TCGCCCAGATGGAGACGCAGACGACCGTCGAACTGACGGAGGAAAGCCGCACCAGCGACCTCGCCGGCATCTACCTGCTGGACCAGAGCGCCTTTCGCCGGCCCGGCGTGACGCAGCGGGGACGCCTGCGCCTGTCGCAGCGACTGCGCCTCTTCCCGAACGCCCCGCGCTACGGGCTGAACGTCGGCGTCAGCCGCGTGCGCTCGCTCAACGATCTGGCCGCCGGGGTCGAAGAGACGTTCCGCTCGCAGTGGGAGGCGGAGGGGCGCTACCGCCCGGGTCGGCGCTGGAGCGTGTCGCTGCGGGGCCTCGTGGGGCAGAACCGCACCGAGAGCGAAGCCTTCGCGTCGCGCCGCTATGACATCGACCGCGTGCAGCTGGAGCCGAAGGCGACGTTTCGCCCCGGGGAGGGCCTGCGCCTTACCGCCAGCGGCGTCCTTGCGCAGAAGAGCGACGCGGTGGGGACGCGCCGGGCGCGAGTGCTGCGTGCGCCGATGGAGGCGGAGTGGAGCCGCGCGCGCCGCTTGCGCCTCACCGCGCGGGGAGAAGTCAGTCGCGTGACGATCACCGGCGAAGAGCGCGTCACCGGCCGCGCGCGCTACGAGCTGACCGACGGGCGTGGCGTGGGCACGACCTTCCGCTGGGGCCTGAGCGGGCGCTACGCGATCAACGAGTTTCTCAGCGCCTCCCTCAGCTACGACGGCCGCTCCGCCGCCCGGAACGCCCCGGTCGTGCACACCGCACGGCTGAACCTGAGCGCGTCATTTTGAAAGGCTCCGCAGACGGGCGAGGTGATCACGACAAACCAGGAGCGCGGCGGCGGCGCGGGAAACCGGCGGGACGCGCCGCGTGGAGGCCGCGTTCGCGACATTCGAAGTCCTGCGCCGCGCCGACGGGAGGAATCCATCCGCAGGGGTCGTCAGTCCGAAAGCTCTTTCCAGCTCTGCGACTGGCGCGGGAGCACGTCCGCCGGAGCGACGTCCTCGTGCAACAGCGCCTCGGAGACGCGCTCCATGCGCGGCCCCTGCGAGCCCTTGACCAGGATTACGTCGCCTCGCTGCGGTTCGTAGGCGGCGGCGCCCGAGCGCAGCGCCTCGGCGAGGGCGGTGGAGGTCTCGTGCAGTGTGACGCGCTCGCGCTGCTCGGGGGGGAGCGCCGCGGCTCCGCGCGCCGTGAGGTCGCCCACCGCGTGCAGTACGTCGGTCGCGTCGAGCGCTTCGCTGAGGATCTGGGTGTGCTGCTCGACTTCGGTCTCGCCCAGCTCCAGCATGTCGCCCAGGAAGGCGATGCGGCGCGTGCGGCCGTGTTCGTCGCGCTGCTCCTCGGCCTGTTCGTCCAGGACGCTGAGCGCGGCACGCACCGCCTCGGGCGAGGCGTTGTAGCTGTCGTCGATGAGGACACTCCCGCCGCGCCCGCGCAGGCGGCGCAGGCGGCCCTTTTCCGGCTCCATCTGTTCGAGGCCGTCGTTGATCTGCTCGTCGGAGAGGCCGAAGGCAAGCCCCGCGCTCATGGCGGCCAGCGCCGTGTACTGCGCCGGCGCGCCGAGGCTCGGTAAGGTCGCCGTGAGGCGCTCGGGGCCCACGTCGCAGCCCTCGCCCAGGCCGTAGGTAATCGTCGCACCGTCGTTCACTTCGTCCATCGCCATCACGCGCTCGTCGTCGCCGTTGAGGCAGGCCGTGCCCTCGGCGGTAAGCGCGCGCACCAGCTCGGACTTCTCGCGCTGCACGCCCGCGATGCTGCCAAGCGTCTCGACGTGAACGGCCCGCACGTTCGTGATCACCGCCACGTCGGGCGGGAAATAACCGCACAGCTCCTTCAGGTCGCCCGGCAGGCGCACGCCCATTTCCAGGATCAGCTTGGTGTCGGGCGTGATCTCGCTGTTGAGGATCAAAAGGGAAAGGCCCAGCGGCGTGTTTTTGTTGCCCGCCGAGGCGATGACGTGGTCGAAGCCTTCCCTCAAGACCGCGCGCAGGGCGACTTTCGTGGTCGTCTTGCCCATCGAGCCGGTGATGGCCGTAATGTCGGGCCCAAGGCGGTCGATTTTCTCGGTCGCCTGCTCGGTGAGGTAGCCGATCGAGTCGTCCACGCGCGTGACCTCGACGCCGGAGGGCACGTCGATGCCGCGTGCGCCGAGGTCCTGCTCGGTGACGACGCCCGCGGCGCCCTTCTCGATGGCCTCGGGAATGAAGTCGTGCCCGTCGTAGTGCTCGCCTTCGATGGCGACGTAGATCTCGCCGGATTCGATGGAGCGGGTATCCTTTGAATACGTCATTCGTGGTTCGTTGGTCGTGGTTCGTTGGTCGTTATTTGTGGGTCGTTGTTCGTTTTTCGGAGCGCTGATGCGTTGCTGTAAGACCAGCGCTTCCTGAATGAAGAAAGACCGCCGTCCGCCCTCTTCGGTCCGCCGTCCGGCGAGCAACGCGAGCCGCTCACAGCGTCATTTTGATGCGGGCGTCGCGCTGGTGGCGAGCGAGGGCCAGGCGGATCAGCTCGTCGAGCAGCTCGCTCGCGCCCAGGCCGGCGTCCTCCCACATGACGGGCGAAGAAATCGACGCGGGCCATGCCTTCGCAGCCGAGGAGGCGGTATACTTCGACGGCGAGGGTGCGGATGCGCCCGGCCACATCCTCCGGCAGATCGGCGGGGACTTCCATGTGGGCGGCGTCGGCTTCTTCATCGTACTTGGCTTCGTAGGTGTAGAACGTGTCTTCCGAGACGATCTCGCCGGGGCCGGCGGCGCGCGGCTCCTCCAGGTTGCCGATCACGGCGCACTCGATTTCGCGCGCGTCCATGGCGGTCTCGACGAGGACCTTGTTGTCGTAGTCGAAGGCGTGTTCGACGGCGGGTTCGTAGCCGTCTTTTTCCTCGACTTTCGAGGCGCCGACCGAGGAGCCGGCGTTGGCGGGTTTTACGAAAAAGGGCGTGCCGAGCGCGCCGTTGATCTCCGAAAAGGGAATCGTTTCGCCGCCGTAGCGCAGCACGCGAAACGGCACGATCGGCAGCCCCGCGTCGCGCATCAGGCGTTTGGTGACTTCCTTGTCCATGCAGGCCGCCGAGCCGAGCACGCCGACGCCTACGTAGGGCAGGCCCACGGTGTCGAGCAGGCCCTGCACGCGCCCGTCTTCGCCGTTGGGGCCGTGCAGCATGGGCAGCGCTACGTCAAGCGCGAGCGATTCGAGCGCGGCTGCTGCGCTGCTCTCTGAGCCGTCGTCGGGGGCGTCGCGCCGGAGCACTTCCTCACCCTCCTCGGCAGGGGCAAAGAGCGCGCTTTTTGCGTCGGCGTCGGCGGCAGACGGGTCGTCGGCGAAGGCGTCGGGATCGCGCAGGGCAGCGGTGCCGGGGTCTTCGACGTGCCAGCGCCCGTCGCGGTCGATGCGCAGCGGCGTGACGCGGTAGTGCTCCTCCGACAGCGCCTCGAATACGTTGTGCGCCGAGTCGATGGAGACTTCGTGCTCGGGGGAGCGTCCACCGTAGATGAGGCCGACGTGGAGCGGGTCGTCAGTGGAGGGGGTGGGCATGGGGAACAGGGCGTTGCGTAGAGACGCGTTTTTACAACCGGCGGAGGCCGGGCAGCGGAAGGGGCAGTGCGGGCACAAGTAATCGTTTTCGCCGACCGTAGTCAACCGCAGCGGCGGTGCGGGCGCGTGCTTCCGAAGCAATTGTCAACTCTTCTACATCTGGATCTTTGGTCTGGGGGGTCGGTTATTGGTTTTTGGTTGTTGGGTTCGCAGGCTGACACGTGCTTGCGAGGACCGATCCGTCTGTTCTCCGCCCTCTGCCGTCTAACTTGCCTATGCTCGACCGTCTTCAGCGTATCGTTCGAGGCGGCGCCGCGGCTGCGGGAAGCGGCGCCGCTGCACGCGGCGCGCGAGCTGGCCGGCGCGGAGCAGACGGTGCGCGTTACGCTGATCGACCGCAACAACTACCACAAGTTTCAGCCGCTGCTCTACCAGGTGGCCACCGCCGGCCTCGACCCCAACGGCATCGCCCACAGCGTGCGCGACGTCTTTCACTATGCCGCGAACGTGGACTTCAAGCTCGGCACCGTCACGGACATCGACGCGGACCGGCGGCGGGTGACCACGCGCGAGGGGCTGGAGACGCCGTACGATTACCTGATTCTGGCGGCCGGGGCCGTCGCGAGCTACTTCGGCGTAGAGGGCGCGCGCGAGCACAGCTTTCCGCTGAAAAACCTCTCCGACGCGGTGCAGCTGCGCAACCACATTCTGCGCCAGTTCGAGCGCGCCGACCAGCGTGTGCACCTCAGCGGCGACGATCAGGCGCAGGACGGTCTCCTCCGTTTCGTGGTGGTGGGGGGTGGACCGACAGGCGTGGAAACGGCCGGTGCGCTCACCGAGCTGTTCCGCGTCATGCAGCGCGACTACAAGCGCTTCGACACGACCGCCGCCGAGGTGATGCTCGTCGAAATGGGCGACCGGCTCCTGCCGGCCTACGACCCTGAGCAGAGCGCGTACACGCGGCGCGTGCTCTCCCGGCGCGGCGTGCAGGTGATGACCGGCGCGGCTGTGGAGCGCGTGGAGCCGGGCGCGGTGCACTTCGAGAGCGGGCGCCGCCTCGCCACCGAGACGCTCATCTGGGGCGCGGGCGTGACGGCCAGCCCGGTCGCCGGCCTCGTCGAGGGGGCCGAGCAGGCCGACGGCGGGCGTCTCGCGGTGGGTCCGGACCTGCGCGTGAACGGACGCGAGCGCATCTTCGCCGCCGGCGACATCGGCGCGGGGGAAGACGACGAGGGCCGGCTCTACGCCCAGCTCGCGCCCGTGGCCATTCAGCAGGGCAAGCACGCGGCGCGGCAGGCGCTGCGGCTGGCGCAAGGGCGGCCCGCCGAGCCGTTCGCCTACCGCAACCTCGGCAAGATGGCGACCATCGGACGCAACGCGGCGATCGCCGAGCTGCCCGGCGGCGTGCGGCTGGAGGGCTTCGTGGCGTGGGTAGCGTGGGTCTTCATCCACATCGCCAAGCTCGTCGGCACGCGCAACCGTGCGAGCGTCTTCGTGGAGTGGATCTACAACTACTTCACCTACGACCGCTCCGCGCGCCTCATTTTGCCGGACGTCCAGCAAGAGCGCGAGGAGGAATCCGCGCCCGCTGCTGAAGCGTGAGGCCGACCCCCCGAATCTCAGCCCCGATTTCCGAATCGTTCGACCGAATGCGCGCCCGTTTTCTGTCGATGGTTTTTGGAAAACCGACGCCGTGCGTCGTGTTCGCGTGCGCTGCGCTGCTGGTCGGGGCGACGGCGGGATGCGGCGGAGGCGAGGGCGAGTCGGCCGGTGAAGAAACGCTCGCCGCGCCGCCGGAGCCCGGGTCGTTCCAGGCCGAGGTGCGCGGCGCGCTGACCGACACGCTGCACGGGGCGGCCACCGCGCGCTTCGACAGCACGGGCCGCCTGGTAGGACTGGAACTGAATGACGCCGCCGACACGACGCGAGCGGGGCTGTCGTTCGAGTTGGCCGCGCGCCCCGGGCGCCAGAAGCAGCAAGAGAAGGCAGGGCGCACCTATGTCGTCGCCCAGCGCGAGGGCGGGCGCGAAGACACCAGCTTCACGCTCATGAACGCCTACCTGCGCCTGCGCGGCAACCCGTTCGCCGCGCACGCCGGCTCGCTGCGGGTGCGCCGCGACTCGACGGGGGCGTACGGGCGCTTCGGGCTGCGTCTGCGCGGCGACGTGGAGGCGGCGTCCGACGAGCAGGCCACCGTCGTCGTGCGCGGGCGCTTCCGCGAGGCTTCTTCTTCCACGCTCCCGGCCGAGGGGCCGTGAGTCGGGCGTTCTCTGGTGGGGGTTTCAATCGGTGCGTTGGTCGAAAACTGATTGCCCCCAAACGAAACGCGGGGCTTGCTGAAAACGGTAGATCGTGTTTCTCTTTCCATCTATCCTCGCCACCGCCCGGGTATGGGAATGGGTATTGCAGCCGGTATGACGACCCCTTGCCCCGGAGACGGAGGTGTTGCAGGTCCCGTTCCGGCGCCTCAGTAGGAGACGCGCTCCAGCACGAGCCCTTCCGGTGGAGCCGAGGGGCCGGCGGCGCGCCGGTCGCGGGCCGCCAGAATGCGCGGCAGGTCGTCGGCCGGGCGTTTGCCGTCGCCGATTTCCAGCAGCGTGCCGACGAAGCGATTGGCGACGATCTCGAAGCGTCGGCGCCCCGGAGCCTCCCCCGGGACCGTCCCCCAGGCGGCGCGCGTCACGCAGCAGACGCGGTTCTCGGTGTCCGACTGGGTCAGGCAGAAGGAGCCGAAGTGGCGCGTGCCCAGCAGCGCGCCGGCTGCGCGGTTCATCCGGTCGAAGTCCGGCGGCGTCGAGCGGCGGTGGTAGCAGCAGGTGCGGCGCGCGAGGGCCGTCGGCTCGGTGGCGAGATGGTAGTGGTAGCGGCGCCGGCGCGCGTCGTAGCGGGCGTGAAAGTCGTCGTCGGCGCGTTCGACGCGACGGACGGCCACCGCGCCCGGCGTGAGGCCGTTGAGCGACTGGCGCAGGCGAGCGGGCGCGGGCACCTCGGCGGCGGCGAAGGCTCCGAGGCGCACGTGCGCCACCTGGCCGCGCGCGTGGACGCCGGCGTCGGTGCGGCCCGAACCGGTCAGGCGCACCCCCTCCGGTAGCACCACCGCCAGCGCCTCTTCGAGCGCGCCCTGCACCGTCGTCACGTCCGGCTGAATCTGCCACCCGTGGAAGTGCGTTCCGTCGTACTCGATCAGCAACCGATACGTCACGCGATGGGCGGATTTCGATGGGCGAATTTCGATGCGACGGCTTCGCGTAATGGACTCCCCAACCCCCAACCCCGAACCCCGAAACGCCCCAATCTACTTGACCGGCTTCATGGGCAGCGGCAAGAGCACCGTCGGACCGCTGGCGGCGGTGCGGCTGGGGTGGCGCTTTCTGGATCTCGATGAGCTGATCGCCGAGCGGGCGGGGCGGCCCATCCCGGCGATTTTCGCAGCGGAGGGCGAAGCCGGCTTTCGCCGTCGCGAGGCAGAGGCCCTGCGCGCGGTGAGCCGCGAAGAGCGCGACGCGGTCGTCGCCACGGGCGGGGGCACGCTCGTGCAGCCGGAGAACCTGAAGCGCGCCCGGGCGAGCGGGACGGTCGTGTACCTGCGCGCTCCGGCGGCGGTCCTGGCCGAACGCCTGGCAGACGCCGCCGCCGAGCGGCCGCTGCTGCAATCCGAAGAGGACGGGACGCCGCTGGCGGGCGCGGCGCTCACGCGGCGCATCGAGACGCTGCTGGCCGAGCGCCGCCCGTGCTACGAGCGCGCGCACCGGACCGTCGATACGGCCGAGGCCTCGCCCGAGGCGACGGCTGAAGCGGTGGCGGCTGTGGGAGGAAAGTGGAGGGGGGACAGTCGAAAGTAGTGCTGTGTCAATCGTCAATGTTTGGGTATCGGTTTCCGCTTGCCTGCGGTGCGCTGGCCAAACCGAAAAAAGACGATGGACGATGGTCGGTCGACCGACGATGAGGCGTGGAGTCGTCCGTTGTCCGTCGCCTGTCGTCGAAGCTTCGTGGCAAGACATCAGAGGGCAAAGAATTACGCTTGACAGCGCAGTAGGAAGGGAGAACGTTTTTCAGGCCGCAGGCGCGTGGCTGTGTGACAGCGCCCCCCACCGGACGCGAACCGATCGCTCTTCGAACATCGTCGTTCGGAATTCGCCTCTCGACATTCGCCCCTCGCACAGATGCAAGCGTACCGCTGGTCCGTAAAGCTCAAGCTGGGCCTGATCGCCTTTGCGCTGTTGATTGCTGTGGCCTCGCTGTGGTACACGAGCCAGCTCGTCGAGCGGCTGCGCTCGCGCGAGCAAGCCATCATCCAGCTCTGGGCTGCGGCGCAGTCGCGCGTCGCCAAGATGCAGGCCCCCGCCCGGAACCCGCACCGCCGCGACCTGCGAGCGCTCCGCCGCCTCATCGAGCGCCTGCCCGCCCGCGGCGACGTTCCCCTCGGCGGCGGCGGCACGCCGACGGGGGCGCCCGGCGCCGTCGCGCTCGATTCGTCGCGGCGCACGGCCTTCCGCGAGGCGCTCACCTGGGCCGAGCAGCAGCCCACCGCCAGCGGCGAAGTCGACTTCATCTCCAACAAAATCCTTTTCGCCGAGCCGTTCACCAGCATCCCCGCCGTCGTGACGGATTCGGCGACGGGACGGCCGGTCATCTGGCGCAACGTAGACGTGCCCGACGCGCTCGACTCGCTTTCGGCCAGAGACTCGGCGCGCGCCGTGCAGCGCCTCCGCGAGGAGCAGGCGGAGATGAAAGAGACCTACGATCCCATTTCCGTCAGCCTCGGAGCGCGGGGCGGCCTCACGCAGCTGGTGCACTACGACGAGTCGGGCCTCATCGAGGAGCTGCGGCTGTTTCCCTACGTGCAGCTGCTGTTCGTGAGCCTCTTCATCGGGGTCGGCTACCTGGGCTTTTCCTACGTGCGGCGCTCCGAGCAGTCGAGCCTGTGGGTGGGGATGGCGAAGGAGGCCGCGCACCAGCTGGGCACGCCCATTTCCAGCCTGATGGGGTGGACGCAACTGCTGCGCGCCGGGGGGCTGTCCGAAGAGCGCCGGCAGGAAGCCCTCGACGAGATCGACAGCGACATCGAGCGCTTGCAGCGTGTAGCGGGGCGCTTCGAGGACATCGGCTCGACGCCGAAGTTGGAGACGCAGGCACTGGCGCCGGCCATCGAGCGCACGGCCGCCTACGTGCGCCGTCGCCTCCCGCGCGAGGCGCGCCTCGAGGTGGACGTGGCCTCCGACGTGGAAGCGCCTATCAATGCCGACCTGTTCGAGTGGGTGGTGGAAAACCTGCTCAAGAACGCCTTCGACGCCGAGGCCAGCGTCGTCGCGGTGCGCGGCGTTCGCGAGGACAAACGAGCCGTGCTCGAAGTCGAGGACGACGGCGCGGGAATCGAGCGCAGCCAGTGGAAGAACGTCTTTCGCCCCGGCTACTCGACCAAGCAGCGCGGCTGGGGACTGGGCCTGAGCCTCGCGCGGCGCGTGGTGCAGGACTACCACGGCGGCACGCTCACCATCGCCCGCTCCACGCCGGCGGAAGGCACGACGTTCCGGCTGGAGATTCCGTGTTGAGGAAGAGGGGAAGGTGTCGAGGGGGAGAGGGTTTGAGGGGGGCAAAGAAAGAAAATGAGAAGGGGGGAGGGTAAGAAGAGGCGTTTTCTCGACGAGTCCTCTCCTTCCTTCCCTCTCCCTCCTACACCGCGATGCGCTGCCGGAGGGAATCGGGGCGGGCGGTGACGACGGCGAAGATGTCGTCACGGTGGCGCCAGAGCAAGACGCGCTGGTCCGAGACCTCTTCGGCGGCGAAGCGGCCTTCCTTTTCGAGCTGCCGGCGCAAGCGTGGTGCCAGGCGCAGGCGCTCGCCCGCGCGGTCGAGGAGGGCGTAGTCGTAGGCGTAGGCGGCGACGGGCCGCTCGGAAGCGGCGTCGCGAAAGAGGAAGACGGGCACGCGCTCGTCGGGAGTCACCTCCGCAAGGCCCACGCCGCGCAGCGACGCTCCTTCGATGCGCGGCGCCGAGAGGCGACGCCCCAGTTCGTCGCGCACGAACTGCTCGGCGCGTTCCGGGCGGTCGGTGCGCAGGCGCACGGTCACCTCCGAGGCGCGCTCGGCAGCGAGAGCGGTGACGCTCGTCTCGGCGGTTCCTTTCAGCACGGTGGTCGTGACGTAGCCGAAGGCTCCGGCTCCAGCGATCAGCAGCAGAGTCACGAGCAGGCGCGGCAGACGCCGGCGCCAGGTGGAGGGGGCCTCGTCGGTGTCGTCGGAAGGGGCGCGCGCCGGGCGGTCGGCAGCGAGGGCGCCGGAAGAAGAGGCGGCGTCGCGTTCGCCGGAAGAGGACGGAGCGCCGCGCGAGGGGCGCTGGAGGGCGTGGCGCGCGGCGGGGCGCAACGCTGGAGGCGGAGCCGTGAGGTCGCGCTCGGCCATGCGGCGCAGCGCAGCGCGGAGGCGGCCGGCGGGGAGCGCGTCGTCGTCGAGGAAGGGGCGCTCGGGACGAGGCGCCATCTGGCGCAGCGCGTCGCGCAGCTCGGCGCGGGCGTCGGTGTGCCGCTCGCGGGCGTCGCTTGCGTCGGAGAGGCCGGCGACGCGGGCCGCCTCGGCGAAGGAGAGGGCTTCGACGTCGCAGAGCGTGAGCAGCAGCCGCCGGCCGGGGGCAAGCGACGCAAACGCCGACGGCAGCGTGCGGCGCAGAAAGCGCTCCTGCGCGCGCCGGCGAATGTGGTGGCCCGACGAGGAGGAGGCCTCGTCGTCGGACGCGGTCTCCTCCTCGTCGGCATCGCCTTCGAACGGACCGGCTTCCTCGCCGGGGGGCGTGTCGCGCGCCGTTTCCACCAACAAGGCGAAGAGCCAGGCGCGCGCGGCGTCGGACGCATCGCGGCCGCGAGCGTCGTCGTCCTCTTCGCCGCCGTGGTCGTCGTGGTGCGGACGCGCAGCCAGCATCGGCGCGTCGCCAGTCGCCAGCGCGTCGGCGGCGCGCGCGTAGGTCGCCTCGACGAGGTGGCGCGCCGCGTGCTCCGAGTCGGTGAGCGCCTGCGCGAGCGCGTAGAGCTGCCCGATGGCCGCCAAGAGACGCCGCCGGGTGCGCTCGCGCTCGTCCGTTTCGCGGTCGTCGCCTTCGGAGGAGGCCGTCGGTTCCGAAGCACTCGATCTGCCGGCAGGTTCCTCGGGAGCGTCGCTCGAATCGGAGCGCGCCGGATCGCCGGCAGGGTCGTCGCCCGACGGATCGCCGGCGGAAGCACCGGAAGAACCACCGGACGGGGAAGAACGGGCCATGATCGGAAAAGGGAAACGACTGCTGGGAAGAGAGGCAGAGCGGCAGCCCACCGTCCGCGGTCCGCCGTCCGCGATTTGCCGTCCGAATCCACGAGCGCCAACCTGAGCTCATTGAAATACGACGTTGACAGGCTCGCCTTGTTGAATGCCCAGCAATTTTGCGGCGTTCCCGCTGTTGACGGCGATCTCCAGAAACCCGCTGCTGCCGAAGAGCAAGAGCGGTTCTCCTTCAGCGGTGGCGCCGTAGGTGGGAACCCGTTCGCTCAGGATCGTCCCCCCGGCGTAGCACTTGAATCCTCGCCCGTCCCGGTGCTCCTCGAAGAGCGCGCGTGGAATGTTGGTAATGCAATTGCCGAAGTGGTCGACGTGGACGGTCCAGCCTTGAATGCCCTGATCGTCGGTGATCGGGAGCGCCCAGCGGAGCGGCTCGAGCGTGTCGATCGACGATCCGATCTCCTCCACGGGCGTCGGGGGACGCGTCGTCCCCGAGGACCAGCGAGAAGAGGCCGTTGTCGGGGCCGACGAAGAAGCGCTCCCCCGCGCGCAGGGCCACGGGCCGGCGCTCGGTGCCCACGCCGGGGTCGACGACCACCAGGTGCACCGTCTCCGACGGAAAAAACGGCGCCGCCTGGCGCAGCACGAAGGCCGCCTCCATCACGTCTTGCGGGGCGATTTCGTGCGTGACGTCGACGAGGCACGCCTCGGGGCAGCGTTCGAGGATGACGCCCTTCATGGCGGCGACGTAGGCGTCCTGTGTACCGAAGTCGGTCGTGAGTGTCAGCGGGCGCGGCACGGCGTCGTGAGTCGTTGTTCGCGGGGCGTCGCGGGGGCGTGGGCGCCTGGAAATACTCAACGTACAAAACGGCGCGCTGCTTGTACAGGCGCAACACGGCCGCGGCCGCTCTCACGGGGCCGGGATTCACCTAAACAGCGACGCCGACGCTTTGTATGTTGCGCGTAGCCCGCCGGACCGTCCGTCCAGCTGCCGTGCGCTCCGGTTCGCCGCGGCTCGCCTCTCGTCTTTCTCTCGTGCTGCCTCGCTTCGCCTCGTCATATGAGCGACGTTTTCGACCGCGAACAGCCCAGCGAACACGCCCGGATCGGAACCGCAGAGGCGGCCGAAGACGCAACGGAACGGTACGAAAACGCGCTGGAGCGCTTCATCCTGTTCTGGGGCGAGATGGCGTCGAACTGGGGCATCAACCGCACGATGGCGCAGATCCATGCGCTGCTGTACTGCGCCGAGGAGCCGCTCGACACCGACGCGATCATGGAGCGGCTCCAGATCAGCCGCGGCAACGCCAACATGAACCTGCGCTCGCTGACCGGGTGGGACCTGGTGCGCAAGGTCCACCGGGCCGATTCGCGCAAAGACTTCTACGAGGCGGAAAAAGACGTCTGGCACATCACCGCGCAGATCATTGAGGAGCGCGAGCGCCGCGAGATCAAACCTGTGCGCGAGCAACTGCGCGCCTGCCGCGACTTGCTCAAGCAAGACGCCGAGCGCTGCGACGACCTGCCGAGCGAGCGTGAGGAGACCCTGTGCCGCCGCCTCGAAAACTTGATGGACCTGATGGAGGTCTTCGAAGGCGTCTTCGAGGCGCTGCTGCCCTACGTGCAGGAGGAAAACGTCCCCGCCATGAAGCGCCTCATTCGCCTGGCCGACGCACTGCCGGAAAACGACGGGTCGTAGGTCGTAGGTCGTTGGTCGTTGGTCGTAGGTCGTAGGTCGTAGGTCGTTGGTCGTTGGTCGTTGGTCGTTGGTCGTTGGTCGTTGGTCGTTGGTCGTTGGTCGTGAAAAACGGGCGTCGCGCTTGACTTTTACAATGTCAAGTTCGCGCGTCGTTTTTCTCCCGCACTCCCGCACTCCCGCACTCCCGCACTCCCGCACTCCCGCACTCGGCCTGTCGAAAACGAACCTGTGAGCGAAGCGAACGACCGATCCTCGAACGAGCGAGCGCAGGCGGACGGGCACGCCCCGAAGACGGGCGAGCGCGGTGAGGACGTGGCGGCGGCTTATCTCGAAAACAAGGGCTGGCGTATCCTCGACCGCAACTACCGCTTCGAGCGCGCCGAACTCGACTTGGTGGCCTACGAGCCGACGGCGTCCTCTGACGCGGAAACGGAGTCTTCTGACGCGGAATATGAAGAAGAAAACGGCGGCGGCGCCATCGTAATTGTGGAGGTGAAGGCGCGCACCGGGCTGGGGTTCGGACGCCCCGAAGAAGCGGTGACGCCGGAGAAGCAGCGCCACGTCACGCGCGCAGCGACGGCCTACCTGCACGAACGCCGCCTCAAAGACGCCCGCGTGCGCTTCGACGTGATCAGCGTGCTGCTGTCCCGCGACGACGACGCAGCCCCGCAGATCGAGCACTTCCGCGACGCCTTTGAAGCAACGGAGTAATGTGTGATTCGTGGTGCGTGAGATTGCCCCGCAGGGATATCTTCGGCCCCTGGTTTGCAACGGCTGGTGATGCGACGAAGGCGTTCGCGCGCAAGGCATTCGAAGGCGAAGTCGCCGAAGCTCGACGAGTCGTCTTCCGTCAAACTGCTTCCCGCACCGCCTCGACGGTCGCGGGATCGTCGAGGCTGGAGGTGTCGCCGGGGTCTTCGCCCAGGTAGGCCGCGCGGATCACGCGGCGCATCACCTTGGCGTTGCGCGTCTTCGGCAGCGCCGCGGTGAAGCGCACGTCGCGGGGGCGCAGCGGCTTGCCGAGAGCCGTTGTGACACGCCCAATCAGGCGCTCGCGCAGGGCCTCGCTCGCGGTCTCGCCTTCCTTCAAGACGGCGAAGGCGACGACCTCTTGCCCCTTCACCTCGTCGGGCACGCCCACCGCCGCGCTCTCGGCCACCGCGTCGTCGGCGTTGATGGCGGCTTCGACCTCCGCCGGCCCCAGGCGCTTGCCCGCCACGTTGATCGTGTCGTCCGAGCGGCCCAGGATGTACCACAGGTCGTGCTCGTCCACCGCCGCAAAGTCGCCGTGCACCCACAGCCCCTCGAAACGCCGCCAGTAGCTGTCGAGATAGCGCTCGTCGCCCTCGTCCTGCCAGAACCCGCGCGTCATCCCGATCCACGGCTGCCGGATCACCAGCTCGCCGACCGCGCCGCGCCCCGGCTCGCCCTCTGCGCTGTCGACCACGTCGGCGTCCATGCCGGGCACCGGCCCGCTGAAGGCGCACGGGGCCAGCGGCTTGAAGAAGTTGCCGCACAGGATGCCGCCGCTGATCTCGGTTCCGCCGCTGTAATTGAGAATCGGCTTTTCGCCGTCGAGGACCTCTTCGAAGAGCCACGTCCAGGACTCCGGGTCCCACGGGCTGCCCGTCGAGCCGACGGTGCGCAGGGCGGAGAGGTCGTGCGGCTCGACCGGATCGGAGCCGTGCGTCTTGAGCGCGCGCACCAGCGTCGGCGAGAGCCCCAGGTGCGTCACGTCGTGGTCATCGCAGAGCTGCCAGAGGCGGCCCGGGCCGGGGTGGGCGGGCGCGCCGTCGTAGAGCACCATCGTCGCGCCGTTCAAGAGCGTCCCGAAGACCAGCCACGGCCCCATCATCCAGCCCATGTCGCTCATCCAGTACATCGTCTCGCCGGGTTTGAGGTCCATCGCATGGGCGACGTCCTGCGCGGCCTTGACGGGAAAGCCGCAGTGGGTGTGCACCGCCCCCTTCGGCGCGCCGGTCGTGCCGCTGGTGTAGATCAGCATCAGCGGGTCCTCCGCGTCGGTGGCGACCGTTTCGTAGAGGTCCGGCTGGTGTGGCACGAGATCGCTCCAGAAGTGGTCGCGCCCGTCGGTCATGGGCACGTCGCCGCCACCTGCTTCGCCGAGGTGGCGGTAGAGGAGGGCGTGCTCGACGGTCGGGCAGTCGGTGAGCGCCTCGTCGGCCTTGTCCTTCATCGTGATGGCCTTGCCGCGGCGTGTGAAGCCGTCAGCGCAGACGAGCGCCTTTGCGCCGGCGTCGTTGAGGCGCGTGGCGATGGCGTCGGGGCCGTACCCGCTGAAGAGCGGCAGAATCACCGCGCCGACTTTCGCCATCGCCAAAAAGGCGATGACCGTCTGCGGAATCATCGGCATGTAGAGGCCGACGCGGTCGCCTTGCTCGACGCCCAGCTCGCGCGAGAGCGCGGCGGCGCAGCGGCAGGCGCGCACTTCCAGTTCGTCGTAGGTGAGCACCTCGGTCTGCCCATCCTCGCTCTCCCAGCGAATCGCCTCGCGCGCTTTCGTCTCCTGATCCACCTTCCACTTGTCGATCAGGTTCTGCGCGATGTTCATCTTGCCCCCGACGCACCAGCGCGGGCGCTCTTGGCCTTCGGAGAGATCCACGACCTCGTCGTACGGCTCGTAGAACTGAATGTCAAGGTCCTCGATGACAGCGCCCCAGAACCAGGCGACGTCGTCGGTCGAGCGCTCCATGAGCGCGTCGTAGCCGGCGAGGCCCTGCGCGTCGATGAAGCGCTGGAGATTGCTCTCCGCGATGGTGTCGTCGTCGGGCCGCCAGGCGATCTCCTGGCCGAAGGGAAAGGGTTTTTGCTTGTCGACGGACGGGGCGTCAGGCGATTGCGCGTCGGTCGACGTGGGCGAGTCGGTAGGCATGAAAGCAGGGGGGCTGAGAAGAGGACGCCTGAAAAGCGGGCGTTCGAGCGGGGGGATCATTGTCATCGAAAATAAATCTTCCGGGAGGCGGAAGGCAAGCACGCGCCCCCGTCGGCCCAGGAATGAGATGCTTTCGTTACGCTCCAAGCCCCTGGAACGCCTTGCGCGCCGTGGCGGTCTAAGCCCGTCCCATCGTTCCCGAAAGCAAACGCCGCTGCCGCCGCCATGCCCGATTCGCCCGCGACCGCCGACCGCCGAGACGCCGCGCAGAAAGGCGCTGCCGTGCAGAAAAGCGACGCCGACTGGAAAGACGAACTCACGCCCGAGCAGTACCGCGTCACCCGCGAAGGCGGCACCGAGCGCGCCTTCACCGGCGCCTACTACGACAAAAAGGACGAGGGCGTCTACCGCTGCGTCTGCTGCCACGCGCCGCTCTTTTCGTCGGAGACGAAGTTCGAGAGCGGCACCGGCTGGCCCAGCTTCTACGACGTGATCGAAGAGGGCCACGTCGACACCGAAAGCGACTGGAGCATGGGGGTGAAGCGCACAGAAGTCGTCTGCGCCCGCTGCGACGCGCACCTCGGCCACGTCTTCTCCGACGGCCCCGAGCCGACGGGCCGGCGCTACTGCATCAACTCCGCCGCGCTCGACTTCGAGAGCAACGAAGAAACATAGCCTTTCCCCAGGTAGGGCCAGGAACGTACGCTAACCCAAGTTGTAACCTATCAGAAAATGTGTCATTCCGGACCCCGATCCGGAATCTCATTCGGATTATTGGCAGCCAAACCGAGGGAGATCCCGCATCAAGTGCGGGATGACCGGTAACGATGGGCGAAGGAGGGCTGAAGGTCATACCTGTGGTGCTACAGACGACGTCCTCGGCCCGAAAGTCCACCGTTCATGGTCCGCAGTACCGCAAGGGTATGACCTTTGGCCCTCCACCGTCGGCCTGCTCTTCGTTCCGACTCCGCCCATCGCCACTATCGCGGGTGTCATCATCATCGGCGTGGTCATGAAAAACGCCGAGGACTGACGCGACGCGTCGGCCGAAAGGGCCCTCTCGCTCATGCGCCCCCTTCGTAGAGATCCAGCCCCAGGCTCCACTTGGCCGCCGCGCGGCGAAAGGCCATCGACTCGGCGTTGCTCTGCGGATCTCCGGGACTGTCGACGTCGAGCGCCTCGATGCCGGTGCCTTCACGGTGAAAGGCGCCCTCGGCCGTATGAACGATGAGGCGCACCGTCAGCATGATGCGCGTGTCGGTGAAGGTGCGCTCGACGACCTCGTATTCCCAGAAGCCGCGCGTGTAGTGGTCGAGGATTTTCTGCGCGCGGTACCAGGGCACGTAGGTAATCTCCTGCCCGCCCTGCCGGCGCGTCTCCAGGAGCCGCTCGGGGATGGGCTTCTGCAAGTCGGACCGGATGTCGGACAGCGGGCGCGGGCCGGTGTCTTCCGAAGCGGGCGTCTGCGGCTGTTGCGCGCCCATCTGCGGGGCGGCGTCGGAGGGCGAGTGCGTGGCGTGCTCGACTTCGGAGCGGGCGTCTTGCGCTTCCATGATGGGACCTCGTCGGTAGCGAGAAGAGAAGAAATCGAACGCGCGACCTGTAACGCTACCGGGGTGACGCCGCTCTGTCGCAGCGGGGACTTCTTTCGTGAAGCTTTGTCGAAGGAAAATAGCGAAACCGGAACGCCTCCTCCGCGAGGAAGGCGCTCCGGCCATTGCGTCCCCCCGTCCGCCTGCTCGCGCGTCCTTTGAGGAAAACGTGTGATTCAGCTCGGAAGGGCGTGATTTGAACGGGAGACGGTTTGCCTTCTTTCGGGCACAACATGTTGTGCCCCTACGGTTTCAGGACGGTCGTTCGAAGCAACCCGTAGCGCGTCCCGCCTCCACCGTCTCGGGCTGAAGGACCGCTGTCGCCGGTCTCCCGTCCAGCGTCCGCATCACGCTGACGGCTCGCGTCGGGGAGAGCCAGCGCCGTGAACGCCTGCGTCCGGCACGTCGCCGTCCTCGTGGCGCTCCGGGAGCCAGGAGTAGGCGTAGTCGGGATCCTCCACGTCCAGCGCCGCCTCCGTGAGGCGGAGGGGGCGAAACGTGTCCACCATGACCGCCAGTTCCTCGGTGCGCTCCTTGCCGAGCGAGCCTTCGGTCGCGCCGGGGTGGGGGCCGTGCGGAATGCCGCCGGGGTGCAGCGAAAAGCTCCCCCGGCTGATGCCGCGCCGGCTCATAAACTCGCCCTCCGCGTAGAAAAGCACCTCGTCGCTGTCGATGTTGGAGTGGTTGTAGGGCGCAGGAACGGACTGCTCGTGGTAGCTGAACATCCGCGGCACGAACGAGCACACCACGAAGCCGCTCCCCTCGAACATCTGATGCACCGGCGGGGGCATGTGAATCAGCCCGGTGATCGGCTCGAAGTCGTGGATCGAGATCGCGTACGGGTACATGTGCCCGTCCCATCCGACCACATCGAACGGATGGTAGCGCAGCTGGTAGTGGTGCAGCTTGCCGTTTTTCTTGATGCGGAGGTCGAACGGTCCCGCTTGGTCAATCGCCTCCCGCCGCGCCGGCGGCCGCACGTCGCGTTCGTGGTAGGGCGCGCGCTCGAGGAGTTGGCCGTGCTCGTTGCGGTACTTTTCGGGAAAGTTCAGCTCCGAACTCGCCTCGATCACCAGCAGCCGCGGCGGGTCGCCAGCGAGGTCGCCGTCGAACTGCCAGCGGTGCGCGATGGTGCGCGGGATGTGCACGTAGTCACCCTCTTCGAACGCGACGTGGCCGAGCGGCGTCTCCAGGGTGCCTTCGCCTTCGTGGACGTAGATCAGCTC
The DNA here is from genome assembly GCA_003023245.1 of Bacteroidetes bacterium QS_8_68_15. The sequence goes on from PXTR01000071.1 coordinate 18,169, forward strand.
GTCGCACGAGGCGTTGCGGTAGAAGTAGCCGTCCATCGCCTCGGTGGGCCGCGCGAGCGCGAG
>PXTR01000072.1 GCA_003023245.1 Bacteroidetes bacterium QS_8_68_15
GAAAAAGAGCGACGCGCAGCTCTCCGGCCGCGCCGACAACGGCAAAACGGTCGTCTTTGACAAAGAAGACTACCGCCCCGGCCAGTACGTCAACGTCGAGATCACCAACTGCACCAGCGGCACGCTCCTGGGCCGCGCCGTCGGCGCCACCACCCTCGAGGCGGAGGCCGAGCGGCTGGCGATGGGCGATTGACGATTTTCGATTGACGATGGGTGAAGGGCCGCCCAATGAGAACCAAAGATCCAAGACCGAAACCCCCGAACGCGAAACCCCAACTCCGAAACCGCCCCGCATGGTCATCTACGAAGTCAACCTCGCCGTCGAATCGGACCGCGTCAACGAATACAGCGCGTGGCTGGAGGAGCATGTCCGCGAGATGCTCGAGCTCGACGGCTTCGAGAACGCAGCGCTCTACGCGCGCTCCAGCCCCGAGGACACGCCCGACGAAGACGCCGACGCGCCGGACCGCGTGCCCGAAGGCGAGCGCCACTGGACGGTGCACTACCACCTCGACAGCCGCGAGGCGCTGGACCGCTATCTCGACGAGGACGCCGACGCCATGCGCGCCGACGCCGACTCGGGCGGCAGCGGCGGCGCCTTCTTCGACAGCGCCACTGTCACTGAACGGCGCGTGTTGGAAAGTCGCAAGGTGTTCAGCCACCAGGAGCGGTAACGCGCTGGTTGTTGGCTTTTCGGGCCGAACGGCAGACCTTTGAAGGCGGACCGCTGACGCGGGAACCGCCGCCCAACCTGTCAGCGTTGCATTGTCAGCCCAAACCAAGACGGGACAGAGCGGACGATCCACGACTCACTACATACGCTCTCGTGTCGTTCTACTCCCGCGCTGTCAACTGGCTCGCCGGCGCCTGGGCGGTGTTTCGCAAGGACGTGCGGCTGGAGCTGCGCAGCCGCTACGCGCTGAGCACGCTGCTGCTGTTCGTGCTGTCGACGACGCTGGTGGTCCTGTTCGGAATCGGGTCGGCGCCGCTGTCGGCGGAGGTGGAGGCAACGCTGCTGTGGGTGGTGGTGCTCTTCGCCGCCGCGCTGGGGCTGGGGCGCACGTTCGTCAGCGAGGAAGAGCAGGGCACGGTGCTGCTGCTCCGGCTGCACACGCGCCCGTCGATGGTGTACGCGGGCAAGCTATTGTTCAACGTGCTGCTGATCGGCGTGCTCACGTTCGTCACCGCCGCCGCCTTCGGGTTGATGCTGGGCCTCTCGGCCGAAGCGCCGGGGCTGCTGGCGGCAGTGCTGACGCTGGGGGCGCTGGGGCTGGCGGGCGCGACGACGCTGCTGGCGGCGCTAATCGCGCGGGCCTCCGCCGGGGGCGGAGCGCTCCTGACGGTGCTGCTCTTTCCGCTGCTGGCGCCGCTGCTGGCGTCGGTGGTGAGCGCCTCGCAGAAAGCGCTGGCGGGGGCCTCCTTCACGGCCGCCGGGGAGGAATTGCTGACGCTCGTCGGCTTCGCGGGCACGGCGATCACCGCTTCGGTGCTGCTGTTCGACTACGTGTGGGAAGAGTGAGCGTGGGAGCAGGGGGGGCGGGCCGCAGGGTCTGGGGCGTGAGCGCTCGCTGGTTTGCCGGGCCTCGCGTCTCGAAGGGCGACCGTCCTTCAGTGATTAATCGGGGAAAATGGCTCGCCCCCGGAGCGTTCGCCTGAACCGACGCGCCGGACGGCGTGTTACACCCGTGTAGTAGCGTCGCCTTCCTCTCTCCTCGCTCGATGAGTACGCGCGCGCCGGAGCTTTCCGAAAAACGGCAGCCGCCGCAGGTCAATCGGCGGCGGTACCGCTGGGTCCGCAACGGGGTCCTCGCGTGGCTCACAGCGGTGCTGCTGGGGGCGTTCCTGCTGGAGATTCCACGCATCAACATCCTGGAGCACACGGCGCGCAACCTGTATTTTCACGTACCGATGTGGTTTGCAATGATGGCGGCGTTCGTGGTGGCGGGTTATCACGCCGCGGGCTTTCTGCGCTCGGGGCGCCGGGCGCGGGACGTGCGAGCCGTCGAGGCAGCGCGTGTGGGCACGCTCTTCGGAGTCGTGGGGCTGGTGACGGGCATGGTGTGGGCGCGCTTCACGTGGTACGTGGACGCGGGGCTGTGGTGGAATTTCGATCCGAAGCAGACGATGGCCGCCGTGCAGCTCTTGATCTTCGGCGCGTACTTCGTGCTGCGCTCCGCCCTCGCGAATCGGCCGGAGAAGCGCGCTACGCTCAGCGCGGTATACTTGCTGTTCGCCGTCGCCGTGATGCCGTTTCTCCTGTACGTGCTGCCGCGCCAGATGGAAAGTCTTCACCCCGGCGCGGAGGGCAACCCGGCCTTCAGCGAAATCACCGCGCCGATCATGCGCGCGGTTTTCTACCCGTCTGTAGCAGGCTTTATCGGCCTCTTCTGGGTGCTCTACACGCAACGCGTGCGGGCGGCGGCGCTGGAGATGCGGGCGGCGGTGGCTCGGTTCGGCGTTTAGGGTTCGGGGTTTCGGGTTTTTCAGTGTCTCCTGTGCTGCCTCCACCATGACGATCCACACGCTCGCGCCGGTTCCGCAACAACCGGCGGATCCAAGCGCCGATTCTTCTTCCTCCACCGCCTACGACTCGGTGTGGGCCGGCGAGGAAGCGGCCGCCGGCGCATCCCCCCAGATGCCGCCTCCGTCTGCGGAAGAAGAACAGGGCGCGCTGGAGCGCACCATGCTCGCGCAGGACAAGCTCTACGTCGTCCTCGCGGTGGTCGTGCTCATCTGGCTGGGCGTGGCCGCGCTGCTGGTGCGCACCGACCGCCGCCTGGCGAACCTCGAACGCCGCTTCGACGATACGAAGTAGGCGGCACAAAACAGTGGTCGCGACGTTTGAAATGCGCCGCTTCTGCCAGCAAGTCGAGCAACGCCCCCCTGACGACCATGAAGCTGAAAACCACAATCGGACTCGTCCTCATCGTCGGCTTTTCGGGATTGCTGTTCGTGAACTTCGGGCAGCAGGTCAGCGGCTACATGAGCTTCGCCGAAGCCGAAGAAAGCGGGCAGACAGCGCACGTGGTGGGGACGTGGGCGGAAACGCGCCCCACGCAGTACGACCGCACACGCAACGTCTTCTCCTTTCACATGAAAGATGAGAGCGGCAACGTGCGCCGCGTGACGTACAACAGCCCGAAACCGGCCAACTTCGAAGAGGCCGAAAAACTCGTCGTCGAAGGCCAGGCCGCAGGCTCGGACGCCTTCCGGGCACAGCACATTCTGGTCAAGTGCCCCTCGAAGTACAACGACGCGAAGGGACTGGCGTCGAAAAAGGAAGCCCAGGCGGAACAGTGAGGCGGGGCGCGTCTCCGACACTCTTCCGAAGCCTCCCGCTCTCGTACTCGCCCCCCCGCACCCGCAACCTGTCCCAGCCGAAGGCTCATGTTCACCGGAATCATCGAAGCGGTCGCGTCCGTCGCCGACGTGACCGCGCTGGGCGAGGAGGCGAACGCCTCCGACGGCGGGCGGCGCCTCACGCTCGAGGTCCCCTTCGCCGGCGCGCTCGCGGTCGGCGACAGCCTGGCCGTCGACGGGGCGTGCCTCACGGCCGTTTCGGTTGACGAACGAGCGGGCGCCGTCGCCGTCGAGGCGGTCGAGGAAACGCTGCGCAAGACGACCCTCGGGGCACGCACCGCCGGTGACCGCGTTAACATCGAGCGCGCGCTCGAAGCCGGGGCGCGGCTCGACGGCCACTTCGTGCAGGGCCACGTCGACGCCACCGGGCGCGTCGAGGCGGTCACGCCCGAGGACACCGGGCGCCTCTACCGGATCGGCTTCGAGGCCGGCTTCGCGCGCTACCTCATTCCCACCGGCTCGGTCGCCGTCGACGGCATCAGCCTGACGGTCGCGCGGCTCGACGACGAAGCGGCAGCCTTCACCGTCGCCGTCGTTCCGCACACCTACGAGGCCACGACCGTCGCGGAGCGGTGGATGGAAGGGGCCGCCGTCAACCTCGAGTTCGACATGATCGGCAAGTACGTCGCAGGGGGGCTCGACCGGGGAAGCGGAGACGTGGATTTCGCTCCCTGAATGCCCTCTGTGGGGCGACCATATCTTTTACGAGCACACCGATTTCCGAAAAGACAGCACGCTCATCACTGTGCGTCGGTTCTACGACCGCGCGCACAAGTCGTACTTCGACCCCGTCGTGCGCGAGGTGTCCGGGTCCATCGAGCGGTTTCCGTCGTCCTCCTGAGAAACGACTACTGGCGAATGAACCGTATCCGTCGAGTAGACCAACGGCGCGGCGGAAATCGTTGCATGGGCACAACCTGGACCCGAAACGCGGTGGCAGCCGTAGTTCGTTGTACTTGGCCGTAGTTCGTTGTACCTGTGCGACGCCGGCCTGCCTCCCCTTCGCAACGAGCATGATGAACGCTCCCGCCTGCCGACCGTGCCGCACCGCCGCGACGCGCTGCCTCCTTTCGCTGCTGGCGCTGGGACTGGCCGCGTGCGGCGGCGAGAGCGATTCCACCGACGAGGCGCCGCAGCACGCCACCGAGGACGCGCTGACCGCCACCGATGCCGGCGGCGCCACGACGGCGAACACCGCCCGTGCTCCTGCCGACACGGCCGGCCCCGCCGGCACGTGGACCCGCGCCGACACCGCGGCGGCCGTCTCTCCATCCTCCGACACCGCCGCAGCGACGGCAGCGTCGGACACAGCGGCTGACGGCGGCGCCTCCACCGCTGACGACCCCACCTACGCGACGTACCAGAACGACAAGTTCGGCTTCTCGGTGCGCTATCCGCAGAACGTGCTGCAACCGGCCAGTGACGTGGGCGACGGCAACGGCCGCACCTTCGAAGCGCCCGACGGCTCGGCCAGCATGCTCGTCTACGCTACCGAAGGCCCCCCGCCTGAGAAACTTCAGCAGCGTTTCGAGGAGCAAACCACCAACCCCGATCTGGAGATCACCTACCAGACGCGCGGCGACGGGTGGTACGTGCTCTCCGGCTACCGGGGCGACCACATCTTCTACGAGCGCGTCGAAGCGCGCGACGAGACGTTCAAGGTCGTGCGCCTGTTCTACGACCGCTCGCGCAAGCGCGCCTTCGACCCCATCGTGCGCGAGGTGTCCGCCTCGCTGCAAGGATGATATCGACAGGTGGAATCAGCAGGTGGAGTGAAACAGGCCGCCGACGGCGCGCCCCTCGCCGGCGAGGGCGTTGTAGCGCTCTACGGCCTGCTCGGTCTGCAGGACCTCGGTGTCCACGCCGCGCTCGTCGAGCGCTTCGAGCGTTTCGGTCTGAACGCGCAGGCGCTCGTTGATGCCGGTGGAGAGAACGATCACGTCGGCGCCCTGCTCGACCAGCTCCTCGGCGTCAGCGGGCTGAATGCCGGGGTCGTGGCGCGTGCCCGTTTCGTTCCAGTCCCAGGCGCGCGCGCCGCCGGGAAAGCACTTGGCGTCCTTGAAGGTCTGGCCGCCCTCGGTTTCGAGCCGGCCCCAGGAAAGGTGTTCGATCTGCGGAGACATTTTTGGGTGCGGGGGTGGGAGTGTGCGGGAGTGTGGGCGTTTTTTGTTTGCAGGCGCGTTTGCTGCGTGAAAACGACCAACGAACAACGACTCACGACAATCAATACATCGCTTCGACGCGGGCGTCCGGCTCGTCGGCGTGGCGGCGGAGGTACTCGACCATCTGCGGCGCGTACTCCGGCAGGCGCGGGCAGCGGACGCTTTCTTCGGCGAGCGCTTCGGCGGCGCGGCGGTTGTCGTAGTAGGCGGGAAAGTCGAAGTAGTCCACCAGCTGCGGCGTGAGGCCCAGGAGCAGGCCCAGCGGCGTCTGCACAGCCACGCGCGCCAGCATCTGCGGTACGGGCACGAAGACGGCCTGTTTTCCCAGCAGCCGGAGGAAAAGCGACAGCATCTCGCTCGTGGTCAGCGGATCGGGGTCGGTGAGGTGGAAGACCGCGCCGGCGCGCCACGACTCGGTGAGGGCGACCATCGCCTCGGTCACGAAGTCCACGGGGACGATGTTGACGGGCTTATCACCGGCGCCGACGCGCGTCATCAGCGTGTAGGGCGGCAGGCGGCGCAGCGCGTTCAGCAAAACGTACGGGCCGTCGAACTTGTCGGTCGCGCCGGTCTGCGAATCGCCGACGACGATGGCCGGACGGTAGATCACCGTCGGCAGCCGCGCGCGGCGCTCCTGCACGCAGACCTCGGCCTCGTACTTGGTTTTTTCGTAGTGGTTTTTGAAGCCCGCGCGGTGGCGCAGCTCGCCTTCGCAGATCTCGCCGGTACGCTTCCCCGACACGTAGGCGGTGCTCACGTAGGCGAAAATGTCCAGCCGCGCGCAGCACTCGAGAAAGTCGAGCACGTGGCGCGTGCCGTCGACGTTGACGCGGCGGCCCACGGCTTCGGGGATCGTCAGGTCGTATACGGCCGCCAGGTGGTAGGCGCGTTCGACCGCCGAGGTGAGCCGCGCCCGCTCGTCGCGGCCCAGCCCCAGGCCGGGCGCGGTAATGTCCCCTTCGACCAGCTCGGCGCGGCCGGCGAGGCCCCGCTCGCCGACGACGCGCTCGGCCGCTGCGCGAAACTTCGGCTGCACAAGCAGCGCAAAGCGCGCGCCGGGATGCTTTTCCGCCAAGCGCCGGAGCAGGCGCGTGCCCAGAAAGCCGGGAACGCCGGTGAGGAAAATCATGTCGGTGTTTGGGCGTTATGGTATTGTGGTGTTATAGTGCTCAAAGAAGCGCAGGTTGCTATTTCGTCCGAGGATGCCCCCCGGAAGCCAGCATCTGCGGCACAAACGCCCCGTCGGGCGGGTTGGGCAGGTACGGAAAGCCTCATCGAAAATCCCGCCGGTGCCGACGATAGCCGAAAGACGGTGAACCCCTCGGTTCGAAAGACCGCCGTCCGTCGTCCACCGTCCAGAACCCGCCGCCATGCCCTCCGACGACGCCTCCGACCCCACGCCCCCCGGTTCGCGCCGCCCC
>PXTR01000075.1 GCA_003023245.1 Bacteroidetes bacterium QS_8_68_15
CACTGCCGGCGCGACCGTCGTGGGAGCGGAGCCGTGCGAACAACCATGAGCGAGCCAGACGAACGTAGCGAAGCAGGCGGCCCGGCCGCCGCGCGCGGCGAGTACGCTAGCAGCTACCACGCGCCCGTGCTGGCTGAGACGGTCGCGCGCCGGCTCGTCACCGACCCGGACGGCACGTACGTCGACGCCACGCTCGGCGGCGGCGGGCACGCGGCGGCGCTCCTCGACGCGCTCTCCGACGACGGGCGCGTCATCGGAACCGACCGCGACGAGGAGGCGCTTGCTGAAGCGCGAGAGCGGCTGCCCGAGGCCGTTGACGCGGGTCGCCTCACGGTGGCGAAGGGAAACTTTGCCCGCCTCACGACGCTGCTCAATGAGCACGCGCCCGAAAAAGAAGAAGAGGTGGACGGCGTGCTGCTCGACCTGGGCATCTCTTCGCGCCAGCTCGACGCGCCGGAGCGCGGCTTCAGCTTTCAGAAGGAGGGTCCGCTCGACATGCGCTTCGATGCCGAAGAGGGCCGACGCACGGCGGCGCAAATCGTGAGGGACTGGCCCGAAGACGACCTCAAGCAGCTCTTCTACGACTACGGCGAAGAGCCGCGCGCGCCGCAGGTGGCTCGCACCATCGTGGAGGCGCGCCAGGAGCGCTCCCTCGAGACGACCGAGGCGCTGGCGGAGGTGGTGCGCGTCGCGACGATTCCGCCGGAGGAGACGAAGACGCTCGCGCGCGTCTTTCAGGCGCTGCGCATCGCCGTCAACGGGGAGCTGGAGGCGCTCGAATCGGCGCTGCGCGCGCTGCCGGAGGTGCTTCGCGAAGATGGGCGCGTGGCGGTCATCGGGTACCATTCGCTGGAGGACCGCCGCGCGAAGCGCTTTCTGCGCTACGGAAACTTCGAGGGCCGCCCCGTGCGCGACCTCTACGGGCATCTCATCGCGCCGCTGAAGCCGGTCGAGAAGGGCCCGCTGACCGCCTCCGAAGACGAAATTGAACGCAATCCGCGCGCCCGAAGCGCTCGCCTGCGCATCGCCGCCCGCCGCTCCGACGACGCGGTGGACATCTGGCGCGCGCGCATGGCGGAGGGCTGACGTTTTTTGGATCCAAACGAGGGCACAGCGGCGCTTTGCCCCTACGATCTCCCCGGCGGCGGTTGGGCTCAGCCTTCCACTTTCCCCCTTCCCCCTTTCCTCCGCAACCGATCCATGCCGACGGCCTCGAATACCGAGTCTCGCGTGCAAGTGGGCGAGCCGCTGCCGAAATGGAACGACCTTTCCGGCGAGTCGCCGCCGCAGCCGCAGCAGCAAGGGCGTGAGGAGGAAAACTCCTGGCGACACCTCGCGACATGGCGCTTCGCGCTTGCGGTGGGGGCGCTCGTCGCTGCCGGCGTGCTCTACGTCGGTCACGTGCACGCCACGCAGGCGCTGCTTTCGGAGGTCGAGCGGGCGCGCACCGAGAACCGCCGCCTGCACCTGAAGGCCAGTCGTCTGCAGAGCACCTACGACGAGGCGACCGCGCCGTCGGTCATCCATCGGCGCGCTGAAAAGATGGGCCTGGAGGACGGCCTCGGCCGCGAGGGGGGCACGATTTACTTGGGAACCGCCGACTCTTCCGAAACGAGCGCTGCACCGTGAAACGTGATGCGTGAAACGTGATGCAACCTGAAGGCACTTCCTCCCTTCGGTCAGGGCGCGTGAGGAAGCTCGATCGAAACGCTCGCGCTTCGACGCTGCCGCCTACGCCATTCGGAAAGCAGCCCGTTTCGGTCCGAAAAACCTTCGACTTCCACTTTCAACCTTCGACCCGCACCCCGTGGAGCCATGAGCGACGCACGAGATCAAATGACTGGACGCATGTATGCGGTGCTGGCCCTGCTGGCCGCGTTGCCGCTGCTGGCGGGCGCGCGTCTGGCGTGGATTCAAATCGGCGATGACGGGGAGGCTCTGCGTGTCCGCGCTGAGGAGCAGCGCAAAGCGCGCCATGACGTGCCGGCGCTGCGCGGGCGCATCCTCGACCGCCAGGGCCGCGCCCTCGCCGTCAACACGGCGCGCTACGACCTCGCCGTCGACCCGACCGTCGACGGCTTCGGCGCACGTGACGAAGCGCTCTACACGAAGCTGTCGGACCTGACCGTGCGCTCCGCCGCACACTACCGCCGCGCGGTGGCCGAGCGCTCCAGCCCGCAGTACGTGCGCCTCGCGCGCGGCCTCCCGCCCGCGCAGAAAGAACAGGTCGCCGCGCTCGACGTGCCGGGCCTCATCCTCACCCCGCGCTACGGGCGGCGCTACACCTACGGCCGCGCGGCGGCGCACCTCCTGGGCTACACCGGGGCCGACGGGCAGGGCCTCGCCGGGCTGGAGCTGCGCTACGACGAGTACCTGCACGGGGAGAACGGCTACCGGGTCAAACGGCGCGACCGGACCGGGAACACGCGAGCGCTCGTCGGCGCGCCGTCGGAACAGCCCGAGCACGGCCAGAGCCTCCAGCTCACCATCGACCTGACCCAGCAGACCATCCTGGAAGACGAACTGCGCCGCGGCCTGCGCGAAACCGGTTCGCAGTGGGGGGCGGCTGTGGCGCTCGACCCCGAGACCGGTGCGGTGCGCGCGATGGCGAGCGTGCCGACCTACGACCCGAACCGGCCCGGCGCGTCGCCGCAGGCCGCACGCCGCAACCGCGCGATTACCGATCAGGTCGAACCCGGCTCCACGTTCAAGCTCCTCACCGCCATCGCTGCGCTCGAAGAAGGCATCACCGGGCTCAACGATTCCGTCGCCACCGGCGAAGGCTACGCCCGCATCGCCGGCGCGCCGCTGCACGACACGCACGCTCACGGCACGATCCCCTTCAACGAGGTCATCGTCAAGTCCAGCAACATCGGTGCGGCCAAGACGGCGGCGAAGCTGAAGGAAGAGACGTTCTACCGCTACGCGCGCGACCTGGGCTTTGGCCAGCCGACCTGGATCGACCTGCCCGGCGAGGTGGAGGGGCGCCTGCGCAAGCCGGGGCGCTGGAGCCGCACCTCGCAGACGCGTATGGCCATCGGCTACGAGGTGGCCGCCACGCCCTTGCAGCTGGCGGTCGCCTACGCCGCATTGGCCAACGGCGGGCGTGTGGTGCAGCCGCACGTCGTGAAGCGCCGCCTTTCGTGGAGCGGCCACACGCGCTGGAGCACGGCGCAGGACTCGCTACGCCGCGACTCGCTACGTCGCGTCTTCAGCGAAGAAACGGCGCGCACGTTGCGCCCGGTCTTCGAGCGCGTCGCCAGTGAGGAGGGCACCGCCGAGCGCGCCGCCGTGTCGGGGTTGCAGGTGGCCGGCAAAACGGGTACGGCGCGCAAGGTGGTCGGCGGGCGCTACCGGGCCGGTAAGTACCGCGCTCTCTTCGCCGGCTTCTTCCCCGCCGATGACCCGGAGGTGGCCCTCGCCGTCATCTACGACGAGCCGGAAACCAGCATCTACGGCGGCGTCGTGGTCGCGCCGGTCTTTCGCCGTATCGCGCGCCGCTGGGCGACCACGGTGCCGGAGCTGGCTGCGCGCCTCCAGCGGGACGACGGCGCGAACGATGATGCGCAGACGGAAGACGAGAAAGCGCAACCGCTTCCCGCCGCTCCCGCGCCGCAAGACGCGCTCCCCGCTGAGACGCGCCGCCTGCCGGATCTGACGGGCCGCTCCACGCGCCGCGCGCGCCACTGGCTTGCCGCCCGCGGCGTCGACGTGCGCCTCAACGGCGACGGCGCGGTCGTGCGCTCGCAGCGGCCCACTGCCGGCACGCCTCTGCCCGAACACGCTACGCTCACTGCGAGATGAGGACACGGCAGGAGCGCCGCGCCCTACGTACCGCTCCACCGCACAGACGCTTCACCGCACAGACGCTTCACCGCACGGACGCCCCACTGCACGGGCGCTCCCCATGCCCCCGACCTGATGCGCCTCACCGCCCTCCGCCGCCGCCTGGCCGACGCCGATCTGCTCCCCGCGAGCAACGCGGGCGCGGTGCGTCAGATCGGGCGTGTGGAGGGGCGTCCCGAAGGCGAGCGTGATCTCGATATCAGCCACGTCACCGACGACAGCCGCGCGGTCGAGCCGGGCAGCCTCTTCGTCGCCGTGCGCGGCCACGAGGCCGACGGGCACGACTTCATCGCGCAGGCCGTCGAAAACGGAGCGGCCGCCGTGCTCTGCGAGGCGCTTCCCGAAGCGAGCGACGCCGATGACGAAACCGACTCTGTCGGTGACCGCGACGCCGTGGTCGTGCGCTGCCGCGACACGCGCGCGGCGCTGGCGGAGACTGCGGCGGCCTTTTACGGCGCCCCCTCGTGCGAGCTGAAGCTCGTCGGCGTCACCGGGACCAACGGCAAGACCACCACCGCCTACCTCGTGCGTCACACGCTGCGGGCCCTCGGCGAACGGTCCGCTCTCATCGGCACCGTCGAGACCGACCTGGGCGCGGGCGCGACCGAGGCCGCGCTCACCACGCCGGGGCCGCTCCAGCTTCAGCAAATGCTGCGCACCGCCACCGACAATGGCTGCACCGCCGGCGCGATGGAGGTCTCTTCCCACGCACTCGACCAAGACCGCACGCGCGCCACGCGCTTCGCCGCGGGCGTCTTCACCAACCTGACCCCCGAGCACCTCGACTATCACGGCACGCTCGAAAACTACCGCGCGGCCAAAAAGCGCCTCTTCGACACGCTCCCGGCCGCCGGCGTCGCCATATACAACGCTGACGATGCGGCCGGCGAGGTCGTCGTGCGCGACACTCCGGCACGCAAGATTTCCTTCGGCGAAACCGGCGACGTGCCCCTCCGCGTGCAGGACAACCGCCTCGACGGGCTGCGCCTTGCGCTCGACGGAGCCGCGCCACGGCGCTTTCGGCTGGTCGGCCGCTTCAACGCTTACAACCTCGCCGCCGCCTACGCCGTCGCCCGCGCGATGGGCTACGAGCAGGGCGAGACGCTCGACGCCCTCGCCGAGGCCCCGCCCGTGCCGGGCCGCTTCGAGCAGGTGCGGTTCCCGGCGACCGACGGCGAAGGCGCGTCCGAAAGCC
>PXTR01000076.1 GCA_003023245.1 Bacteroidetes bacterium QS_8_68_15
GAGGCTCGGCCCGACGGTGCGCTCGCTCACGATCTCGACGGGGGCCGGGAGCGCGCCGGCGTTGAGGACCGTCACGATGTCCTCCGCCTCCTGGCGGCTCTCCAGCCCGCTGATGGAGGTGCGCCCGCCGGGGATGCGCTCCTGGATGACCGGGTTGGAGACGACGGTCTGGTCGAGCACGATGGCGACCTGCTTGTCGACGTTGGCCGCCGTGATGCGCGACCACTTGCGCGCCCCCTCCGAGTCCATCGTGATCGAAACCTTCGGCTCGTTGGTGTTCTGGTCAAAGTTGACGCTGGCCTCGTCGACGACCTCGCCGGTCATCTTACTGTCAGCGCGCACGCCCAACAGGCGGTACATCTCTTCCCCCTGCGGATTTTGCCCGAACGGGCTGGCGCTGTACATCAGCTCCACGTCGTCGGGCAGCATGCGCCGCACGTCCCGCCTGGACATCAGCGCGTTGACGGCGGCGGTGTCGGAGGCGGCGACCGTGCCGAGCACGGTGCCGGGGCCGCGCGGCATCACGTCCATGCGCGCCGTCAGCGGATTGCCGCCCCCCGCTTGCGCGCCATCGGGGTCCTGCGCTCCGGCCGGGCCTTGCTGCCCGCTGAGCGGCGTGCCGCCCTGCTGCTGCCGTTGTTGTCGCTGTTGCTGCGGAGCGGGCGCGCCGCCCTGGTCGAGGCGCGTGCCCTGTCCGTCGCCGCCGTCATCGGCAGCGGTGTCAGCGGGCGCGGCGGTCCCGGTGGTGTCCCGTTCGGACGGAGCGCCTTCGCTGGGCAGCGTCGCGCCGGGTTCGCCGCCGGGGCGGAGCGTGTCGGCGCCGGGACCTTGGTAGTCGTCGTAGTAGGCGGTGACGCGCTCCATCGCGCTGGCGAGCTGTTGCGGCCCGCCCATCAGACGAAACTCCAGGCGCGCCGTCCCGCGCAGCAGCTCGCGAATGCGCTGGGCGTCTTCGATGCCCGGCATCTCGACGACGATGCGGCGGGTGCCCTGCCGCTGAATGGACGGTTCAGTTACGCCGTACTGGTTGACGCGCCGCCGCACGATGTCGATCGCGCGCCCGACGGCCTGATCGGCCTGGGTGCGCAGGTACTCGGCCACGTCCTCGTTGGAGGAGCGCCGGTCGATCCCGGCGGACTGGCTGCGAAAGTAGCGGGCGAGCCGGGCATCCGGGTTCTGCTGCTCGAACGTCTGGATGAACAGGTCGATCATCGAGACGTCGCTGCCGCCCTGCGTGCGCTGACGCGCCGTTTCGAGCGCCTCCTCGAAGGCGGCGTCGGGGTTGTCGGCCAGCTCGGAGAGAAACTGCGCGACCTGCACCTCCAGCGTCACGCTCATGCCGCCCTGGAGGTCGAGGCCCAGCTTCAGCGACTCGGAGCGCGCCTCTTCGATGGCCTGACGGTGTTCGTCGAGGTACTCGCTTTTGGCCTCGCCTTCGAGGCCGTCGAGCTGCTGCGCGTAGTAGTAGTTCTGCACCGTGGGAAACAGGTAAAATCCGCACAGCACCAGAAGACCAACCGTGATGGCGATGCGTACGCCGTTGCCTTGCATTGCAGGAAAAGGGGAATGGAGAGACGAGGGAGCGCGGGGCGTGAGAGACGTACCGCGCGCAATGGCGCAAACGTGCGTTCCCCACGCGGCCCCGAGGGAAAAGGAAGGGAAGCGTTCTTGCTCGCAGACCGCGAGCGAAGCAAGCGCCGGTGCTACGGACCCAGGCGCCGTCCCGAGAACAGCACGCTCGCCAGCAACACGAGCGCGCCGAGCCGAAGCCGAACGGGAAGAGCAGAAACGGGCATGAAAGAAAGCGGGCGCGTTCAGCGCAGGAGCTTGCCGCGGTAGCCGCTGCAACGAGGGCGTTTGCAAGAAAGACGCATTTTGCAAACATAGCGCCCGATTTTGTTTCTTGCAATGCTCCGGCGGTGAATCTTTCGTGGGAAACGTGCTTCGCAGTCGTGTTACGCCATACGCAGAACACCGCCGCCGCCACCGCCACCGCCACCGTCCGGCCCGGCTACGACCGCACGCCGCTGTTCGTCCGGCGATGGGCGCCTGCCGAGCGGCAGACGCCGCGCGCGACGGTCGTGCTCGCTCACGGCTACGCCGAGCACGGCGGACGCTACGAGGCGCCGGCCAGTCGGCTGGCCAAACGCGGCCTCGCGCTCGTCGCCTACGACCAGCGCGGCTACGGGCGCAGCGGCGGCCCGCCGGCGCTGGTGCATTCCTTCGACGAGTACGTGGCCGACCTGCACGCGGTCGTGAAGCGCGTGCGCTCCGAGCACCCCGAGCGTCCCGTTTTCCTGATGGGTCACTCGATGGGCGGGGCCGTGGTGCTGCTCTACTGCCTCGACCACGGCGCGCGTCCGGCGGGCCTCGTGCTGTCCAGCCCGCTCGTGCGCCTGCCCGCGCCGCGCGCCTTGCGGCCAGTCGCGCGCCTGATCGGCCGCCTCGCCCCTGCGCTGCCGACGGGCCCCCTCGACCGCGACGCCATCTCACGCGACCCCGACGTCGTCGCCGACGTGCGCGACGATCCGCTCTGCTACACCGGGGGCGTCAAGGCACGCACCGGGGCCGAACTGCTGCGCGCCACGCACCGGATTCGCGCCGCGGCGCACCGCCTGGAGCGCCCGTTTCTGCTCTTCCACGGCACCGCCGACCGCATCACCGCGCCCGACGGCAGCCGCCGGCTCTATGCCCACGCCCGTGCCGACGACAAGACGCTCACGCTCTACGACGGCTTCTACCACGAAACCTTCAACGACCCCGGCGGCGCGCGCGTCCTCGACGACGTGGCCGACTGGCTCGACGAACGCAGCGAATGACGACGGGCGAAAATCGAAGGGCGAAGATCGAAGGGCGAATGTCGAGTAGCGAAGGGCGAAGGAGCGGCCGTTCGTTCTACGCGCTCTCGTTGCTCACAGAGCAGTGGCCATCCGAACGTCGACAGCGGGGCAGGGTAGGGATTGCCGTTTCGGAACACCGCGACGATCTCACGCTGCTCCTCAGTAGGTCAGCGAAACTACGTTTGCTGACCGACGGTGGACCATAGACGGCGGACGTTCAGGCCGAGAACGTCGTCTTTCGTCCTTCGTCCGTCGTCACCACCAGCGAAATCTTTAGCGTACTTTTCTGGACCTAATTCGGTGCGGATGCTCCAGGAGGCCCCCTTCAAAACAGCTCCTTCATTTCCGCGTCCACGTCATCGAGGTCCTGCGGCGCGCTGTGCCCCCCGCCTTCGCCGCCGCTGCCGCCATTGCGGAGCGCGTCGAAGAAGTCCGGCCCATAGGTGCGCGTCTTGATCGCCATCGGCATCGGGGGCGCGTGGCCCATCAGGAGCGCCTGCTGCTTCGAGTCGAGCGAAGCGAGGATCTTGCGCAGCGCGGCGCTGTCGCGCGTGCCCACCAGTGCGGCGGAGAGGTCCTTGTCGTCGGAGAGCTGCGCGACGATCTTGGTCCCGATCTGGCTGAGGACCTCGTCGTCGATGGCGGAGGGGCGCTGGTCGACCACTTGCGCATCTCGCGCGCGATTTTGCCGAAGGACGTCTCGCTGGCGATCTGCGGCGTGAGGAATTTGTGCGCCTCCTCGATGGTGATCATCAGCGGCTGCGGCCTGTCGGCGGGCTTCTGCGTGCGAGCGTAGGTGTTGGCCTTCTCGGTGTACGCGGCGCGGATCTTACGGGTGATGATGTTGGCCACCAACAGGTAGGTGCTCAGGTCGTTATGCCCGCCGAACTCGAAGACGACCGACTTGCCGCGTTCGAGGCAATCCATCAGCGCGCGGTTGACGTCCTGCTTGTCGTCGGAGGACTCTGCGCGGAAGAAGTCCTCCTGCATCAGGCGGCCGAACTTGCGCTTCAGCGCCTTCATCGAGCCGGTGTGCGCGCCGACCGAATCGGCCAGCGCGTCGATCTCGTCGGCGTCGAGGAGTTCCAGGAGCCACCGCTCGCCGTGGCGGTTCTGAAGGGCGTAGCAGCTGTCGGCGGCCGTGTCGTTGAGGTTGAGCGTGTCCTGCAAAAGCAGGATGTCGGCCGGCTGCACCTGGTCGGCGTAGAGGTAGACCGGGAAGTCCGGCGACTGGCCGGAGCGCTCGCGCGTGGCCTTCGGGTCGAGCGAGAAAATCGACACCTTCGACCGAAACAGCTGCTTGAGGCCCTTGACGTACTCTTCGCCGCCCGCCGCGTCGGACTCTTTGGTCGTGCCCATGCCGTACTCCCCGTGCATGTCGAAGACGAGGTTCACCGCGCGCCCGCTCTGAATCAGCCCGCAAAGCAGCAGGCGCGTCAGGAAGCTCTTGCCCGTGCCCGTTTTCCCAAACACCGCGTTGCTTCGCTCGACGAACTTCTTGAGGTCGAGGCACACCGGCAGGTCCTCCATCTCGCGCGGCTGGCCGATCTCGAAGTAGCGCTGCCGGCCGTTCTCGTCGGTGTTGGCCTCCGCGCCGAAGATGCGCGCCACGTCGTCTTCCGACGCCAGCGAGACGGTCGAGAAGTGCGACGGGATCGTCTTGACGGACTGCGGCTCTTCGTGCTCGGCGTCGCCGCCCTGCGGGGCCATCAGCATGGGCTGGAGGTCGATCGTGGCGTAGGTGCCCTGCCCGCGCATCACCTTGCGCAAAAGGTCGCTTTCCGCCGAGGGCGGGTGCAAGAGGATCTCCTCGTTGGCCGCCTCGATGCGCACGTCCTTCACCATCGCAAAGAAGTCGTAGCGCGCCCCCGCGACGACTACCAGCGAGCCGTTGGTCACGTCTTCGACCAACTCATTGCGGTCGAGCTTCATCTGGAGGCCGCCTTCGAGCGAGCCGTGCGTAATGACGCCCAGGGGCGCGCGCTGGTCGGAAAGCATGGGAGCACAGGGGGGCGGGAGCGCAGGGGGGCGGGAGGGCCTGCAAGATAAAAGCCGACGGGGGAGAGGATCGAACGCCCGCCGGCGGCGCACACCGGCCGGGCGGCGCACTCCCCGTCCACCGTTGATCAGCAAACATCGTTTCGCTGACCGACTTAATTCGGACGCACGTCCAGATTGAAAAAGGCCCACAGCGCGAACGCCCGTTCCCCTTGCCCGAGCGGAGCGTTCAGGCTGTGGTACCGCAGCCGCAGCCGGTTGCGCTGCGTCATCGGCTGCGCGTCGAGATAGCCGACGTACCGGCTGACCCAGCGAGGAGAATGCTTCATGGAAGAAGGGCCTTGATACGCAAGGGCGTGGAGGGAGAATGCGGCGGCGTCACGCTGCGACGGTGTCGCGTTTCTGGTCGGCGGCGGCGACCATGTTGTTCAGGCTCGGCTCCACCTCTTCCCAGCGCCGCGTCTTGAGCCCGCAGTCCGGGTTGACCCACAGCTGATCGGCCGGGAGCGCGTCGAGCGCCTTGTCGATCAGGCCCGCTATCTCCTCCTGGGAAGGCACGCGCGGGGAGTGAATGTCGTAGACGCCCGGCCCGATCTGGTTCGGGTAGTCGAACTCCTCGAAGGCTTCCAGGAGCTCCATCTTCGAGCGCGAGGCCTCCATCGAGATCACGTCGGCGTCCATCGCGGCGATGGCGTCGATGATCTCGTTGAACTCGGAGTAGCACATGTGCGTGTGGATCTGCGTCGCATCCGCGGCCCCGGCGGTGGCCAGGCGGAACGCCCCGACCGACCAGTCCAGGTAGTCCGCCCAGCCGCTCTGGCGCAGCGGCAGCCCCTCCCGCAGCGCCGGCTCGTCGACCTGAATGATCGAGAGGCCCGCCTCTTCGAGGTCGGCCACCTCGTCGCGAATGGCCAGCGCGATCTGGCGGCACGTCTCCTCCCGCGGCTGGTCGTCGCGCACGAACGACCACTGCAAGATCGTCACCGGCCCGGTCAGCATGCCCTTGACCGGCTTGTCGGTGAGGCTCTGGGCGTATTCGCTCCAGCGCACCGTCATCGGGTCCGGGCGGCTCACGTCGCCGAAGATGATCGGCGGGCGAACGCAGCGGCTCCCGTAGCTCTGCACCCAGGCGTTTTGCGTAAAGAGAAACCCCTCCATGCGCTGCCCGAAGTACTCGACCATGTCGGAGCGCTCGGCTTCCCCGTGCACCAGCACGTCGAGGCCGATGTCTTCCTGTCGGCGAATGGTGTCTTCGGTCACGCCTTCGAGAAAAGATTCGTACTCGGCGCGGTCGATATCGCCCTTTTTGAACGCCGAGCGTTTCCGGCGCACTTCGCCGGTCTGCGGAAACGAGCCTATCGTGGTGGTCGGCAGCGGCGGCAGCCCCAGCGCCTCTTGCTGCAAGACGCGCCGCTTCTCGAACGGGCTGTCGCGCTCGAGCATCGCGTCATCGGTCGCGTCGGCGCGGGCCTGCACGTCCGGGTCGTTGACGCGCCCGGACTCCGCGCGGCTCTCTTTGGCGCGGCGGGCGGCCTCGAAGGCCCGCTCGGTCCGGTCGTCCTCGGCGCTGTTCGCGGCCCGGGCGAGGGCGGCGATCTCGTCGAGTTTCTGCTTGGCAAAGGCCAGCCAGGAGCGCGCCTCCTCGCCCAGGTCCGGCTCGGTCTCCAGGTCCACCGGCACGTGCAACAGCGAGCACGACGGCCCCACCATGACGCGCTCGGGGCCCAGCTCGCGGGCGGCCTCCTGGACCACCTTGAGCTTCGCGTCCAGATCGGCGCGCCAGACGTTGCGCCCGTCGATGACGCCGAGGGAGAGCGTCACGTCATCGGGCGCCAGGGCGAGCGCGTCGGAAAGCTGCTCCGGCGCCCTCACGAGGTCGAGGTGCACGCTGGCGACCGGCAGGTTCAGCGCCGGCTCCATCTGGGAGCGCAGCCCGTCGAAGTAGGTCGTGAGGTGCAGGTCCAGATCGCTCGGCTCGACTTGCGAAAGACGGTCGTAGGCGCGCTCGTAGGCCGAGAGTGCCTCATCGGAGAGGTCGAGCGCCAAGAACGGCTCGTCGAGCTGCACGTCCGTCGCGCCGGCGTCGGCGAGGCGCTGCAAAAGCTCTTCGTAGACCGGCAGCAGGCGCTCCAGCAGGTCCAGGGGCGCGCTGTCGTCGGTCGTTTTGCTGAGCAAGAGGAAGCTGACCGGGCCAATCAGGACCGGGCGCGTGTGAATGCCGAGGTCCTTCGCTTCGGTGAACTCGTCGACCGGCTTGGTCGAGGTGAGCGCAAAGTCCTGGTCCTCACGCAGCTCCGGGACGATGTAGTGGTAGTTCGTGTCGAACCACTTGGTCATCTCCATCGCATGGGCGGCGGGCTGGCCGGCCTCGGCCTCTTTTTCCTGAATGCCGCGCGCCATGTCGAAGTAGGGGTCCAGGCCGACCGGCTCGCCCTCCGGGTGCGAAAAGCGCTCCGGCACGGCCCCCACCATGGCAGCGGCATCGAGGACCTGGTCGTAAAACGAAAAGTCGTTCGACGGAATGTGGTCGATGCCGGCTTCGTTCTGCGCTTCCCAGTGCCGGCGGCGGAGCGTCCGGGCGGTCTCGCGAAGCTCGTCCTGCGAGCGGTCGCCGTCCCAGTAGGCTTCGACGGCCTGCTTGAGTTCGCGGTGCGCGCCGATGCGGGGATAGCCGAGGTTAACGGATTCGATCATGAGATGGAAGGGGTGAGAAGGTGAGAGGGTGAGAAGAAGGCGTAGAAGAACATTCTCGCCGTGATGACGCAGAAGCCGGTCAGGTTCTTCAGGAGGAACGGCAAGCCCTCCGGCGTGCTCGTGTAGGTCGTGCCGTCGGCGTTCTCTTCTGGCACGCAGGCGACGGCCTCGGCACGCGGACGACGGCCTCATCGGGGAGCGTCTGCACGCGCTGGGCGTCCAGAGGCGGCCCGTCGCGCCTGACGACGGGGGGGGATGAAGGGACCTGCGGCGGCGGGGCGGAAGCCATGGGGGCTGCGCTTCGAGAAGAGAAGGCGTCCGAGAAGACCCTGACGACGGGCGGGGACGCGAAGCGCAGAAAAGATCAGACGGGCGTCTCACCGTGAGGCGTCCGCAGCAAACGGAGCGGCCTCGGGGAGAAGCGTCTTTTGCTTTCGTGCTGCCGCGTCCCTGTTTCGCGCAGGGCACATGCGAGGCAGCTCTCCAGAGCGGGCAATCGGGCTTTGACCGTTGCGCGACAGCGCCGGAATTGCACCGGCTTCCCCCGAGGCGCCACTTCTCGGCAGGCCGTCCGGCCTGACGGAAAGTGACCGCCGCGCCACGACAGCGCGGCCTCGGAGAGCAGTTCGTAATGTGATATCAGAGGATACGACCGCGCCGATTGAATGTCAAGCCGCCCGGCGAATCGGCAAGGTCGCGCGCACAACTGAGGCAGGCCGTTACGTCCTCTGGCTTCACGTCCGGAAACTCACGCTGAATGTCTTTGGTGTCAGCGCCATTGGCGAGGTAGCCAAGCACAAGGCCTTTGAGCACATCTGGCGTGCTGGTGATGTGGTCTTGCCAACGCATTGCAGCAAAAAGGCGGCTTCGAGAAAAACTTTTTGACGTGAGAGATATAACTCGCAGGCGGGATGAATGCTCCGACGCCACATAACTGTGGGTTCACCTGCGAGTGGAAATTACAGCGTGAGCGCTTCTCGAAGTCGCCAACCGTCTGATGTGGCTCCGACGTAGCAGAGACCGGCAACGCAACTCGTCAGGTGCACCCCGGGAGTACTTGTTCCCTACGGTCACAGCGCAACGCTGGGTTATAGCGCTTCCTGCGTCTACCATAGAAGTTCGACATCGTAGTCGTCGAACGCCCCGTCTTTGCTCACAACCGGCAGGTCTTCCACCTGCGCCTGCGCGATCATCAATCGGTCGAATGGGTCGCGGTGGTGAAAAGGCAGCGCTCGCTGTACGTCCAGATGCTTCGCCTCTATCGGAAGTTGCTCGATAGCGTTGCCTTCGACGTGCTCTCTGACGAGTTGTGTAAAAGGTAACGGCACTTCCAGTTTGCCGATGCTGACTTTGATCGCCATTTCCCAAAGGCTCCCGACACTGAGGAAACGCGTGTTGGCGCTGTCCTCGATCATGCGCCTTGCCTCCTCGCTGAGCTTGTCGTCTCCCTCAATGAACCAGAGGAAAGCGTGTGTGTCGAGCAACAGTCTCACGACGAGGTGGGCATGTAGTCGTTGAAGTCGTCGAGCGGTTCGTCGAAGTCGTCGCTCATCCAAACCTGACCTTTCGCACTACCGAAGCGCGGTTTCGGTTTGCCTTCAAACGTGGGAACGAGTTTAAAGGCGGCCCCGTCGTCGCGTGTGATGACAACCTTCTCTCCCTGTGACGCCTTTTCTACAAGCTCTTCGAGTTGTGACTTCGCTTGGCTTACGTCGATCTGCGGCATGGCGGCGCGGTGGTCTCCGACAGTGACTACGATTGAGGAATGTAACGCGGCGGGCGCGGACTTGCTCCGGGAGCGCTATAACTGTGAGTTCACCTGTCCTGAATCTTATGGCATGAACGCTTTTAGATCAGCAAAAGCGTCTCTCGCGGCTGTGACATAGCAGAACGAACCAACGCAAATCGTCAGGT
>PXTR01000077.1:0-4851 GCA_003023245.1 Bacteroidetes bacterium QS_8_68_15
CTGCCGACGCTTGTGCGTCAGCTCGGCCATGGGGTTGGTCTGGTCCATGAACTGGCTGAGCTGGTTCGTCCCGAAGAACGTGTTGATCACGCTCGAAATTGTGCGCGCGTTGACCAGGTCCTTCGGGGTGAACTTGTCGGCGTCGCGCAGATTCATGCGCTCCTTGATCGTGCGCGACATGCGCGCGAGCCCCAGACTGAACTGGCTGCGTAGCTGCTCCCCGACCGTCTTGACGCGGCGGTTCGACAGGTGATCGATGTCGTCGGCCGTCGAGCGGCCATTCTGCAGCCTCACGATTTCGCGCACGATGCCCACGATGTCTTCGCGGGTCATCGTTTGCTCGCCGGGATCCACGTCCAGGTCCAGGCGGTCGTTGATGCGGTGGCGCCCCACGTCGCCGAGGTCGTAGCGCTTCTCGTTGAAGAACATGCGGTCGAGGATACCGCGTGCGGTTTCGAGGTCCGGCGCTTCGGAGCCGCGCATCACCTCGTACATCTCGAAGAGCGCTTCCTCTTCGTTGTGCGAAGGGTCCTTGCGCAGCGTCGTGACGAGCGTGGAAACGTCCAGCTCGTCTTCACCCTCCTCGTCGCTCTTTTCGCGCACGAGAAAGACTTGTTCGACGCCCTCTTCGTCGAGCTCTTCGTAATCGCCGGGCTCCAGTTCGTGCTCGGCCGGCAGCAGC
Source organism: Bacteroidetes bacterium QS_8_68_15 (assembly GCA_003023245.1). The sequence goes on from PXTR01000077.1 coordinate 683, forward strand.
ACCTCGCGCTCGACCTCCTCCTCGATCACCTCGCCGGTGTCCTCGTCGATGATCTCCACGTCGCGCTCGACAACCACCGAGGTCGCCAGCTCGCGCCCGATGAGATCCTCGAACTGACTCTCCGAAGAGACGTCGGCCGTTTCGGCCAGCTCGAAGATGTTGACCAGCTCCTGATCGGAAGAGAAGCCCAGCCCGCGCAAGAGCGTGGTGACGGGGACTTTTTTCTTGCGGTCGATGTAGGCCCAGAGCACGTCGCGCACGTCGGTGGAAAACTCCACCCACGAGCCGCGGAACGGAATGACGCGCGCGCTGAAGAGCTCCGTCCCGTTGTTGTGGATGTCGCGCCCGAAGAAGACTCCCGGCGAGCGGTGCAACTGTGACACGATCACCCGCTCGGCACCGTTGACGATGAAGGTGCCCTGCTCAGTCATGAACGGTAGGGTACCGAGGTAGACCTCCTGCTCGATGGCCTCCTCAGCTTCCTCCTCGTCCTCGGCTTTTTTGGAGAGGCGCAGCGTAGCCTTGAGCGGAACGCTAAAGGTGAGCCCTTGCGCGATGCACTCCTCGACGGTGTGCTTCGGCGCGTCGAGCCCGTACTCGACGAACTCGAGGGTGTAGCGCTCGCGGCTGTCCTTCAGCGGAAAGTGCTCCTGAAAAACCGCCTGCAGGCCGTGGTCTTCCCGCTCCTCCGGCGGAATGTTGTCCTGGACGAAGTCGTGGAAGGACTGGATCTGCACGTCCAGGAAGTCCGGATAGTCCCAGACGGCCGGGATGTCGGCAAACGTGTCGCGGTTGTTACGCGCAGAGAGGTGAATGTCTTCGTCGCCCACGTACTGGTCGGTGTGACCGTTGGTGAGCGCGCCGTTGGTGAGCGATCCGTTCGTGGCAACGGAGCCGTGGGAGGAAGGCATAGACGGAGAATGTGCCAGAGGGGTGCGAGGGTCGAGGAGGTGCGCAGGGGAGCAGAACTGAAGGGCCGCACGCGGGCGCGTCTCCTTCTTCCTCTCTTCTGTTTCACGTCGCAGCTTCAGAAGAGCGTTCGAGAGCGCAGGGGGGAGGGGCCGCTCCGAAAGCCGCTCGCGCGCCGGATGGGAGCGACGATCAAAGCAGAGCAGTTCATCGCGCGGGCACAACAGAAGAGTGCGACGCCAGGCAAATGGTCAACGAGACCGCCCACCGCGTGTTTCAGTGCCTTCTATTTACAAGTAATTCATTTTTTTTTGAGACGGGACGAAGGAAGTCCCGAGCCGCCGAAAGCCGGCTCCGGCTCGCCCCTGCCGGTGCTCTTCAGCAGAAGCGACCGTGGGCCGGCTTTGCGTGTTACGTAATGCACCTCCGTAGTCCTTCCCCATACGCAGTGCTACTGAAGCTCGACTTCGCCGCCGGCTTCTTCGAGCGCGGCTTGCATCTCGTCGGCCTCTTCTTTCGGCACGGCCTCTTGGATCGGCGAGGGAGTGCCGTCGACCAGCTCCTTGGCTTCTTTCAGGCCCAGGTTGGTCAAGGAGCGCACCTCTTTGATGACCTGAATCTTGTTGCCGCCGACGCCGGTGAGCGTCACGTCGAAGGCGGTCTGCTCTTCTTCCTCGTCGGCTTCGCCGTTGCCGCCGGCCGCGCCGGGCGCCGCCGCGACCGCCGTAGAAGCCGGCTCGATGCCGTATTCTTCCTTGAGGTGATCCGCCAGTTCGTTGGCCTCTTTGATCGAGAGGTCCACGAGCTGCTCTGCGAGTTCTTGTACGTCTGCCATAGTTGGTTTTTCCTGCAACGGTCTGGGCCCGCTCATCGGGCTGCGCTGCTTATTAAGGAGATTGGTTCGAGGAAAACGAGTGGCGGGTTCGGAGCTCGGGGTTTGGGGTTCGGGGTTCGTCAGAGGGAAAACTCCGAACCCGCAACGCCGAACGCCAAACCGAAATCTCTATTCTTCGCGCTCGGCGAGGGCCTCGGCGAGACCGGCGATCTGGTCGCCCTGCGCGGTAAGCGCACCGACGACGTTTTTGATCGGCGACTGGAGCAGCGTGAGCACTTCGCCGATCAGCTCCTCGCGCGACTTGAGGTCGGCCAACACGTCGAGCGCGTCGGCGTCGTAGAGCGCACCGTCGACGTAGGCCGCCTTGAGCGTCGGACGCGTCGGCTCGCCGTTTTCCTCCTCCTCCTCTTCGGTCGCGTGCTCTTCGTGAAAGTTTTGGATTACACGCGCCGGCGCGTTAGGCGACTCGCTGAACGCGATGGCCGTCGGCCCGGTCAGGTGCTCCTTCAGGTCGTCGAAGTCGCCGCCATCCCCCGCGCGCTCCATCGCGATGCGCGCGAGCGTGTTTTTGACGACGGCAAACTCGACGTCCGACTCGAAGAAGCGCCCGCGCAGGTCGTTCGACTCCGCAACGGTCAGCCCCTTGGCATTGGTCAGGTAGACCGTCGGCGCCTCCTCGAGCTTCGCGCTGATGTCGTCGATGATGTCGGCTTTTTCGTCTCGCGTGAGAGCCACGGTTTAGGTGTGGAAGTTTGTAGGGGTGTAGGTCTGTAGATAGTTCGTGACGCAAGCATGTGTGTCCATCCCTGCACACCTACGCACTTACATACTCAATTACCGCGCCTCGGCCACCGCCGCGGAGCGGTCGACGGGCACCGGCGGCCCCATCGTCGAGGAAAGCGTGACGGAGCGCACGTAGAGGCCCTTCGCGGAAGCGGGGCGCAGGCGCACGACTTCGCGCAGAAAGGCGCGCGCATTCTCGATCAGCTCCTCGTCGTCGAAGGAAGCGCGCCCGACGGTGGCGTGCAGGTTGCCGGCCTTGTCGACGCGAAATTCGATCTTGCCGCTCTTGACCTCGTCGATGGTTTCGGCGAGATCGTCGGTGACGGTGCCGCTTTTGGGATTGGGCATGAGGCCGCGCGGCCCCAGGTGACGGCCCAGACGGCCCACCTGTCCCATCACGTCGGGCGTGGCGATGGCCACGTCGAAGTCGAACCAGCCCTCCTCTTCGATGCGCTCGATGTACTCGTCGAGGCCGGCGTAGTCGGCGCCCGCCTCCTCGGCTTCGGCCTGCCGTCCCTCGCCGGTCAAGACCAGCACGGTCACGTCGCGCCCCGTGCCGTGCGGGAGCGCCACCGAGCCGCGCACCATCTGGTCGGCGTGGCGCGGGTCCACGCCCAGACGCAGGTCCAGTTCGACGGATTCGTCGAAGCCGGCCGTGGCACATTCCTTGACGAGCTCGACCGCTTCGGCGAGGGCGAAGGGGCCGCTGGCCTCTTCGACAATCTCGCGTGCGTCGCGGTATCGTTTTCCTTTGGCTTTGGCCATTGCGTTAGTTGGACGTTGAAACGTTGAAAGTTGCCCGGTCCGAGCGGAAGACGCTCAACTTTCAACTTTAAAACTTGAATTGCGGAGCCGCCACGCGGCGACGCTACGCTTCGGCCGGCCTCCCCGTCACGCGCAGGCCCATCGAGCGCGCCGTGCCGGCCACCATCGAGGCGGCCTGGTCGGGCGCGTGTGCGTTGAGGTCTTCCATCTTGCGCTCCCCGATCGCGAGGCAGTCGTCCCAGGTCACCTCGCCGACCTTGTTGCGCAACGGGTCGCCCGCCCCGCTTTCGATGCCGGCAGCGTCCTTCAGGAGCACCGAGGCCGGCGGGCTTTTGACGATGAAGTCGAACGACTTGTCGACGTACACCGTGATGACGACCGGCAGGAGCGTGCCGCTCTGCTCCTGCGTCTCAGCGTTGAAGCGTTTGCAGAACTCCATGATGTTAACGCCGTGCTGCCCGAGGGCCGGCCCAATCGGCGGCGCCGGGTTGGCCTGCCCCGCCTTGATCTGGAGCTTGATCTGTGTTTCTTGTTGCTTTGCCATTGTGCGCGGTGCGCAGTTGAACGTTGAATGTTGAAAGTCGAGCGCCCTTCGAAAAGGAAATTTTAACTTTCAACCTTGAACCGAAAAGCTATTCTTCTTCGACCTGTAGGTAATCGAGTTCGAGCGGCGTCTTGCGGTCGAAAATCGATACCATCACCTTGACTTTCATCTTATCGGGGTGGACCTCCTGCACGAAGCCGTTGAAGCCGGAAAACGGACCGTCCACCACCGTCACGGCGTCGCCCTCCTGATACGGGATGTCGGCCTTCGCCTCCGCCTCGGCCGCCTCTTCCGTCTTGCCGAGCATCTGGTCAACTTCCGCCTGACGCATCG
>PXTR01000077.1:4972-5524 GCA_003023245.1 Bacteroidetes bacterium QS_8_68_15
GCCCGAGCCGAGAAACCCGATCACCGACGACACGCGGCCGATGCGGTGCTCCAACTCGCCGTTCAGGTCGGCGCGAAGGAAGATGTACCCCGGATAGAGCGTTTTCTCCTTCGACTTTTTCTTCCCGCCGCGCATCTCGAAAACCTCCTCTTGTGGAATCACGATTTCGGTAATGCGGTCCTCCAGCCCCAGCCGGTCGATCTCTTCCTCCAGAAGGCGCCGCACTTTTTTCTCGTGACCGGAGAAGGTGCGAAGCGTGTACCACTCCAGGTTTTCGTTCACGGAGGGCTGCTCGCCGCCGGGGTTGTCGTCGCCCTGCGGAGCATCGTCCAAATGTTCGCTGCTTCGATCTTCCATGACTGCCGTCTTCGTAGCTGCGCGCGCGGCGCAAAAGCGGATGCCTACCGGCCGTCGTGGGCGCTTCGTTCCTACTCAGCCCCCGGAGAGCGAGTACACGAACTCCAGCACCGCACTGATGATCTGGTCGGTTCCAAAAATGATGAACGCGACCGTCAGCGAGGCGACGATGGTGATGATCGTGTTGTTGATCAG
>PXTR01000078.1 GCA_003023245.1 Bacteroidetes bacterium QS_8_68_15
TTGGTCGTTGGTCGTTGGTCGTTGGTCGTGAGAAAACGGGCGTCGCGCTTGACTTTTACAATGTCAAGTTTGCGCGCCGTTTTTTCTTCCGCACTTCCGCACTTCCGCACTTCCGCACTCCCGCACTCCCGCACTCCCGCATCCGCAAAGCTAAAACTCCACGACTACGTCCGCGTCGTGGCCTTCGAGGCGGTCGGCGTACTCGTTTGAGGAGAAGCAGACGATGCTCACGCCGTGGTGGGCTTCCACGCGGTCGAAGAAGTAGTCGCTCAGCGCCGCGTCGTCTTCGTCGGCATCTTCGGCGTCAGTAGGGTCGAGCAGCACGTCGGCCTCGTCGAAGAAGAGTACGGCGGCGTCCTCCCCGGCGTGGTCGAAGGCTTCGCGCAGGTGCCCCTGGGTCTCCACCAGGCGCTCGCCGATGAGGTTGGGCACGCGAAAGCGGTGCAGGTTCAACTCCTGCGAGGCCGAAACCTTCGTCAGCCCCTCCTGCTTTTCCTCGTGCGAGGCCCCGACGAAGAGACACACCATGCCGTCCCCGCCTCGAAGCGCCTCGGGGATGTCGTCGACGACCTGCTGAAATTCGTCGGAGTCGTAGGCGACGACGCGCGGCCGGCGGGCGGCGGAGGAATCGAAGGACATGCTCATCGAACGCGGGGTGAGTAGGTGAGAGAGACGCGCGTTCTTACTTCCCCTCGCTCACGCTGATCCCTCCGGCTCGGCAGCTCGTTTTTTGCCTTTCGATGTGCAACAAAACAGCCGTTGGTCGTTTAACGAACTCCTTGCGCGCCGCACGCCTGGCGCGCCTTCTTCTCTTTCCCTCCCTTCCGCGCGTCCCGTCCGTTCTGCTATGAAGCGTTTTTTGAAGCGTCCGTCCGTGAAGTACGCGCTGCCGGCGCTGGTCATGCTGGTGGTAGGCACGCTGCTGGGCATGAAAATCGAGCGCTCCCTCAGCGACGAGAACACGCTCGACCAGCTGAAGAAGCTGCGCAAGGCCTTCATGGTGGTCAACCAGCGCTACGTCGAAGACGTCAACCCTGAGAAGGCGGCGCAAGACGCCATCGAAGGGATGCTCGACGGCCTCGACCCGCACTCGACGTTCATCCCGGCGCAGAAGGCCAAAGAGGTCAAGCAGACGTACAAAGGCTCCTTCGGCGGGGTCGGAATCTGGTACGACGTGGTGCGCGACACCGCTCAGGTCATCCGCCCCATCGCCGGCGGCCCGAGCGAGGAGGTCGGCGTCATGGCCGGCGACCGCATCATCGCGATCAACGACTCGACGGCCATCGGGCTCTCGCGCGAGGGCGTGCAGGACAAGCTCAAAGGCCGGAAGGGCACGACCGTGAACATTACCGTCGAGCGCCCCGGCATCGAGGAGGATTACAACTTCAGCATCGAGCGCGGCAAGATCCCGCTGCGATCGGTCCACAGCTCCTTTATGGTGGACGACCAGACGGGCTACATCGAGATCGGGCGATTCTCGAAGAAAACCTATGATGAGTTCACCAAAGCGCTCACCGAGCTGGAGGGGAACGGCATGGAGCGCCTCGTGCTGGACCTGCGCGGCAACCCCGGCGGCGTGATGCAGAGCGCCGTCCGCATCGCCGACGAGCTGCTCCCGAAGGGGCAGACCATCGTGAAAACCAAGGGGCGCAAACCCAGCGCCGACCAGTCCTTCGCCGCACGTGCCGGCGGGCGCTTCGAAGAGAAGCCCGTCATCGTGCTGGTCAACCCGTTCAGCGCCTCGGCCTCGGAGATCGTCTCGGGCGCCTTGCAGGACCACGACCGCGCGCTCATCATGGGGCAGCGCACCTTCGGCAAGGGGCTGGTGCAGAAGCAGTTTCCCCTGCCCGACGAGAGCGTCTTGCAGATGACCGTGGCCCGCTACTACACGCCCGCAGGACGCCTCATCCAGACGCCCTACGACGACGGCAACGAGAAAGACTACTACGCGGAAAAATTCGGCGCACTCGATGAGGCCACCTACGACGCCAGCGAGTACGCGAAGGGCATCCCCGACTCGCTGGTCTACCAGACCGCGCACGGGCGCCAGGTCTTCGGCGGCGGCGGCATTCTGCCCGATGTGATCGTCCCGCCCGACACCAGCGGCGTGCTGCACTACGTGCGCCAGAGCGGCATCCAGAACCAGTTCGTCAACCGCTGGTTCACCAACCACGAAACCCAGCTGCGCGACGAGTGGACCGACCGCTCCGACGCCTTCATCTCCGACTACACCGTCGCGGACGAAACCGTCGCGGCCTTCTGGAGCTACGCCGACGAAAACGGGGTCGCCTTGACCGACGAGCCCGACGCGGTGGACCCCAGCAGCGGCGTCTTTATGCGCTCCGCCGCCGACGCCAAGATGGAGACCGTTAAGACACAGCTCAAGTACGGCATCGCCAGCAAGCTCTACGGCACACGCGCCTCGCGCCGCATCTGGCTGCGCGCCGACGACACCTTCCAGAAGGCGCTCGACCACTGGAACCGCGCGAGCGAACTGGCCGCGTACGGCCCCGGCGGGAGCAGCTCCACCGCCGGCACCGACCGCCGCTCCGATGACCCGCAGAACCGTTGACGCGACGGCGGCGCCGCGCGCGCTTTCGCACATCAACGGTGCGCCTTTAACTTCACGAGCCGGGCGTTTTGCCTGAAGACCCCCTTCGGCGAAGCGCCCGTCTTTTTCTGACTGTTCCGCTTTTTTCAGCTGTGCGCGCTGCCGCTTTTTCGCTGGCCGTGTTCCCGATTTCGGGCACAAGGCACCGCAAGGGCATGACCTCCCCGGCCCCATTGTGCGCCTACGGGGTGTCGACGACCGGTTCGCCCCAACCGAAAACGGCACGCCCTGAAAACCCCCACGCTCCCGCACCCCCACGCTCCCGCACCCCCCGCCGCCGACGACGACGCTTCCGACGCCCCCAATGACGACGTGAGCGGCGACGGCGCGGCGACAGTCGATATGTCAAACGTCTCCGAGCGCCGCCCGCTGCCCGCCGCCGTCGTCTCGCCCGAGCCGTTTCAGCGCGCCGTCGAACGCGGCACGCGCACCACGGACGGGGGCCCCGGAGCCGACTACTGGGTCAACCGCCCGACCTACGACCTCGACGTGGAGCTTATCCCCGAAGGGCCCAACGGCGAGCCGCGCCTCGAAGGCCGCGCGCGCATCCGCTACCAGAACAACTCGCCCGACACGCTGGGCGTCCTCGTCCTCGAACTGGCGCAGAACCATCACAAGCAGGGCGTGCAGCGCAACGAAAGCGCCGAGATCACCGGCGGCGTGGACATTGGCCGCCTCGCGGTCAACGGGACCGGGCTGAGCGCCGAGGGGCAGCGCCGTCCCACCTACACCGTCAGCGGCACCCGTCTGATCGTGGCCCCGTCGCGGCCCATCATGCCCGGCGCGACGACTTCCCTCGACATCGAGTACGCCTTCACCGTGCCCGAGGCCGGCATCAGCGACCGCATGGGCTACAGCGGATCGGAGCTGTACGACGAGACGAACCTGTTTCACATCGCCTACTTCTACCCCATCGTGAGCGTCTACGACGACGTGCGCTTCCGCGAAGACGGGCAGGGCTGGATGACCGACCGCTACCTGGGCCGCGCCGAATACTACTCCGACCACGGCAACTACGACCTCTCGATCACCGCGCCGGCGGAGTGGCTCGTGCAAAGCACCGGCACGCTCGAAAACCCCGACGACGTTCTGCGCCCCGAGGTGCGCCAGCGCCGCCAGCAGGCCCACCAGTCCGACGAACCGACGACCGTGCTCGAAACGGGCGAGCGCGCCACCCCGGCCGATGAGAACGGCACGCTGACCTGGCAGTACCGCGCCGAGGACGTGCGCGACGTGGCCTTCAGCGTAATGCGCAATGGCGACTGGAACTGGGAAGCGGCGCGCACGTCCGTCAGCGACGACGGCGCAGACGGCGACGGATCGGCCACCGATTACACGAACATCAACACGTTCTGGCGCGAGCAGGCCCCGCTCTGGAGCGAGGTGACGCGCTACCAGCAGCACGCCATCTCCTTCTTTTCCGAGTTTACCGGCCTGGAATACCCGTGGCCGCACATGAGCGCCGTGGAGGGCATGGGCATTATCACCGGCGGGATGGAGTTCCCAATGATGACGCTGATGGGCGGCTACAACGACGAGAGCGCCAACGCGCTCTACAACGTGACCGCGCACGAACTGTCGCACATGTGGATCCCGATGACCGTCTCGACCAACGAGCGGCGTCACGCCTGGATGGACGAAGGCCTGACGACCTTCAACGAAGCCGCCGCGCGTAAAGACTTCTTCCCCAACAATGACACGCAGCCGCACATCCAGGACCAGGAGCGCTACATCGGCGCGGTGCTGGCGGGGGTCGAAGCGCCCATCATGCGGTGGTCGGACTACCACTACACCTCCGCTTCCTACGGCATGGCCTCCTACCCCAAGCCCGCCGCGATGATGCACGCCCTGCGCGGCGTCATGGGCGAGGAGACCTTCCGCGACGCCTATCAGGGCTTCTACGACGCCTGGGCCTACAAGCATCCGATGCCCTACGACCTGTTCAACTACTTCGAAGCCGCCCACGGCGAGGACCTCGACTGGCTGTGGGACAGCTTCTTTGAGGAAACGTGGGCACTCGACCACGCGCTCCAGACCGTGCAAAACACCGACGAGGGCGTGCGCGTCACCGTCGCCAACGAGGGCAACGCCGTCATGCCGGTCGACCTGACGTTGACCCTCGCCAACGGCGACACCATGCGCCGCCGCCTCCCCGTCGACCCGTGGCTGAACGGAAAACGCACCGTCGAGCGCACAATCCCGACCGACGCCCCGGCCGAGCGCGTCGAAATCGACGCGCAGGAGTACTACCCCGACACCGACCGCAACGACAACCGGTGGACGCGGTAATCGAATTCCGTTCGGGGTTCTAGACGCAGCGGACGGCCGACGACGGGCACTCCAGGAGCGCTTGTGCCGAAAGGGACCGAAAGGGCATGACGCAAGGTCCTTCGCTCACGCTCACAGCCCAACGGTCTTTCCCTCCGCCGGCCGCTCCCCCTCCGGCAAAGCGTCCTGATTCCGAGATCGGGCTGATTCCGAGACCGGGAATAGAACAATCCTCCGTATCGAGGCGGTTTTCGACCGCGCAGTGCCGGAACCGACGCCTCGTCTCGCGCGCCGGAGCGGCGTCTCATTTACAACGTTATTACCTAACGAATCGGCATTTGTGCGGCTGGAGGAATACCTAATTAAACAGGTCCGAGAAGCGCAAAATCACTTTGCCGTCGGGGACGACGTTTTTGAACCGAACCCCTTCTCGTCGCCGTCGTCGCGCCCCGCTTTCCCAGTCGCTTGCTTCTTGCCCGTGTTCGCTCCATGGAAATGGAACCCCAAACGCCGTCCTCCCGCGAGGCTCAGCCAAACACGATCCGCATGCTCATCGTGGAGGACGATCCCGAAATGGGCATGGGGCTGGAGGACTTTTTCGAGCTCAAAGGCTACGACGTGGAGCGCGCCGAGGACGGCGAACAGGGCCTTCAGCAGATTACCTCGCTGCCGCCCTACGACGTGGTGCTGCTCGACGTGATGCTGCCGGAGAAAGACGGATTCGAGATTCTGCGGGAAGCGCGCAAAGGAGGCGTCGACTCGCCGGTCATCATGCTCACGGTCAAGGGCGAGAAAAAAGACAAGCTCCAGGGCTTCGAGCTGGGGGCCGACGACTACGTGACCAAGCCGTTCAGCGCCGAGGAGCTGGAGGCGCGCGTGCAGGCGGTGCTCTCCCGGAGCGAAGACGCCCCCGAGGACGAGATGGACACGTTCGCCTTCGGCGACGTGGAGGTCGACTTCCAGGAGCAGGTCGCCCGGCGCTCCGGCGGGGAGGAAATTCAGTTCACAGCGCTGGAGTTTGACATCCTGCGCTACTTCATTCGCCACCGCGGGCGCACCGTCAGCCGCAAGCAGCTTCTTCGCGACGTGTGGGGCATTTCCGGAGACATCACCACGCGCACCATCGACCGGCACGTCGCTTCGCTTCGCAAAAAGATCGAACCGGACCCGACCGCCCCGAAGTACATCGAAACGATCTACGGCATCGGCTACAAGTTCACCGAAGACGGGGGCGGCGGCTGAAGGTTGAACGGTTGTCATCCCGCCGAGCGCACCCCGCACCCCCGCACCCTCTTCATGGAATCCTCCTCCCCCGACGCCGCTCCGGGCGACGATGAGCACCGGCACCTGCTGCGCGACCTGGCCTTGATCTACCTCACCCTCGCGCACGGCACCGACGAAGACCTGACCGACGAGGAAGTCGACACCATCGCCGAGGAGCTGCATGAGTGGCAGGAAGAGGTGCGCCAGGAATCGGTATTGAGCGCCATCAAGGGCGCGCTGGCGCTCTACGAACGCGAGGACGCGCTCGACCAGGTCAACGCCGCCATCCGAAGCGTGCGCAACGAGATCTCCGTCGAGGACCGCCAGCTCATTCTCGACGACCTCGTCGAGATCGCCATGGCCGACGGGCGCTACATGCACGAGGAGAGCACCTTCATCGGCGAGCTGGCCGACGCCTGGGACGTCAGCGCCGACGAAGGCGAGGGCGACGCCCGCGGCCACTGGGCCTCCGGCGCCTGGACGGTCCTCCAGAACGAAGGCCCCGCCGAAAGCTGGACGCCCGTCCACGACCTGGCGCTGATTTACCTGACCCTCGCCTACGAGACGGACCACGACCTCGACGAAGAGGAGGTCGAAGCCATCACCGCCAAGATCAGCGAGTGGATCCCCGGCGTCGAAGATGACGACGTGATCGGCGTGGTGCGCGAAGTGATGGAAACCTACGTGCAGGGCCCGCGGCGGCGCGTCTTCGCCGAGGCCGTCGACGCCGTCGGCGAGGTCGTCCCGCAGCGCCAGCACGGAGCGCTCCTGGCCGACCTGCGCTACGTCGCCGAGGCCGACGGCGTCATTCTCGACGCCGAGCGCCGCATGATCCGCGACCTCGCCGACGCCTGGGGCTTGCCGGCGGAGGAAACGTGACGACGGGCCGCAGCGGGCCGAAGGTCATCCTCTCGTGGCGCTGCGGACGGCGGTCGTTCTCCCCCGAAATGGTTTTTCGAGAGCGCCCGTTTCGAGAGCACACGGGGCCTCCTCCTCTCTTCTTTCGTGCCCGCACTCCCGCACATTCTCACCGAAAGAGGTGTGCGGCGACCTCGGCGCTGCGGTCGGGGAAGGCGTCGGGACCGACGTGGTAGCGCAGATAGTCGTCGGCGAGGGACTGCACCTCGCGGCGCACGGCGGCGGGAAGCCTCATGCGCATCACGTCGTCCAGCGAGGCGCGGGCGAACACGGCGAAGGCGCGCAGCGCTGCCCGCGAGACGCGCTTCCGGGTCGTCTCCGGCGCTTGGCCTTCCGGGAAGAGTTGCCCGCTTTCGAGCGACAGCACGCCGCCCTCGCCGGTGAGCGCCTGCACGTCCGTTTTCTCGAAGGCCGGGGCGAAGCCCAGCACGCCCGCCAGGCGCAGCTGGAAGTACGGCAGCACGTTGGCCGGGCGCTCCGACGCCGCATCGAGCGCGCGCAGCGACGCCGCGAGCAGGTCGAACAACGAAGGCTGCGCGTCTTCCTCCTCGGTAAGGCGCCGCAGGTCCAGAAACGGTTTCAAGTGAGCGCTCTCGCTCAAGGTTTGCAGTCCGCGCGTGTCGCGGTAGTAGAAGACGACCTGCGTGTAGGCCATCGGCTGAAGCGTGGACCCGAAGCTGCTTTTGGTGCGGCGCGCGCCCTTGGCCATCACCGCCAGGCGCCCCTTCTTGCGCGTGAAGAGCGTCACGATCTGGCTCGTCTCTCCGTAGTCGATACTCCGCAACACCACGGCTTCGGTGCGGATGATCATTTCGGATGCGGCGTGCGTGGAGTGTGAAGAACCGCCGTGCGACGTTACGCCGACGCGGATGCGGTGTCTTGTTGAGTTGAACGCAGGGGCAACGTTTCAAGTCGGAAAACCGGGAACCCCTCCCTTCAGAGGCCATGGACTTTAGCGAGGCGACCGAGAAGGCGAACGTTTGGCTGTACCGCGTGCAGCAGCGGCTGGCGATCACGCGCAGCGAGGCCGCGGCGCTCGTGACGCTCGCGGCGTTGCTGCTGGCCGGGATGGTCATCGAGCGCGTGAACGAAGGCGCCCCGCAGGCGGTGCCCGGCAGCGAGCGCGCCGCGACCGATCATCGCTTCCAGCAAGCGGCCGACCGGCTCCGCGCTGCTCAGGAGGAAGAGGCAGAAACGCGAGAATCTGGGAACGCAGACGCTTCTGATAAAGAAGAGCGCCCGCCGCTGACCGCCTCAAGCGGAGCGGCGGTGAATCTCAACGCCGCGTCCGAAGCGCAGCTGGAGCGGCTGCCGGGCGTGGGCCCCGTCATCGCCGAACGCATCGCCGCATATCGCCGCGAGCACGGTCCTTTCGCCCAGGCGGAGCACCTGGAGCGCGTAAGCGGCATCGGCCCGAAGACGCTGGCGCAGCTGGCCCCGCTGGTGTCCGTCGCCGCTCCGCCGAAGGAGGAAGAGCTCCCCGAAAAAGCAGCGCCGGGCCGCGCCGACTCGTCGCAGTGAGCATGAGGCGCCGGTCCTCCGTGTGGCGCCCAAACAGGTATTCAGTCCTTCTCATCGTCGGAGGGGGAGCCGGGCGCGTCTTCGTCCGGAGGAGCGGGGTCGCCGGAAGCGGAGGAGCCGCGGCGCGCCTCGTGGCCGTTGCTCTGCCGGCGCCGTCGGCGGGCCAGCGCCTCTTCGGTCCACCGCTCGCTTGCTTTCTCTTCGCGGTCGAGAAAGCGCCAGATGGGAGCCAGAAGCAGCCATGCCAGCCCGCAGAAGCCGATCAGCGTGGCGGCGATGATGAACGCATAGTACGTGTTCATGGGACGCTCTGGGGAGCAGTTGCTCGCACTGTTGCCCAATGCAGATTCAACGGGTAATCTGGATGTCGCCTCGCCCCCTCCGGCAACACCGAACGGCGGAAAGCCGGCGGATTCGTCCAAGCTACCGATAGAACCTGCATCAGCGTACCACGGCGAGTTGCGGCTCGAAGAGGGCTGCCTCGTTAGCCAACTCATGCACGACCTCGCGGTTGCCGGAAAACGCCCTGCGCCAACCGCCCCGCGCTCACACGTCGATCTGATCGGGAAAGTCGGGCGCGCGCTGCGAGGTCGTTTGCTCCCCGTCGGCCTCGAGGAAGCGCATGTCCCCCTCGGTCGAGCAGAGCCAGACTTCTTCGGCCCCGGCCTCGAAGTAAAGCGCGCGCTTCTCGTCCATCTCTGCTTCGGTGTTCGACGGGGAAAGGATTTCGACGCAGATCTCCGGCGCGACGGGGCTTTGCGAGGAGTCGCCGATCTTCGCGCGCCGTTCGGACGAAAACCAGCCCACGTCCAGGCCCTTCGTACCCTTTGCGGTCTTCACCGGGCACTCCGTGACGACGTATCCGCCGGACAGGTGGTCTTCCAGCAAGCGCGCAATTCTCGGCTGGCGGAGGCTGTGCGGGAAACCGGGCGGCGGGCTCATGACGACTTGGCCGTGCTGGTTGGTCTCGATCTTGAACGGCAGCTCGCGCAGCAGCGGGTCACGTTGCACGTCGTCCCAGGTGTCCCATCGGCGGCCGGATGCATCGCGGCGTTTGGTCTCGGGCGCTTCGGGCATAGCGCATGGCAGAAGTGGTGCGAAGAAACGTCACGTAGAGGGGTAAACGCCGCCCCCGTCGCCGGCGGTCCGTCGGCGGTCCGCTGCCGGTGCGCTTAACGCGTGACGCGGGGCGCAGGGCGTTGGTCTCACGGGACCGACGTTTGCACCCCGAAAGCGCCCCACGCCAACCGCCTCACGCCCAGCGCACTCACTTCCCGATGCAGAAGCGCGAGAAGATCTGGTCGAGCACATCTTCGTTGGTGACCGCGCCGGTGATCCGGCCGATCTCGTCGAGGGCCTCGCGCAGGTCCATCGCAAGCAGATCGCCGCTGAGGCCGCCGGCGAGGGCGTCCTGCGCGCGAGCGACCGCCGCGCGGGCCTGGCGCAGGTGGCGGCGGTGGCGCCGGTTCATCACGACGGGGGAGTGCTCCGCGCGGCTCAGGTCGCCGGCCACT
>PXTR01000079.1 GCA_003023245.1 Bacteroidetes bacterium QS_8_68_15
GCACGGCGAGGTCCGGACCCAGCAGCACCCCTCCATCGGCTGCAACATCAAGTGGAAGCCCGGCATGGCGCCGGCGTGAGCCAATAGCTGTCAGCTTTCAGCCGTCAGCTATCAGGGGCCGAAGGTCATAACCTTTGCGGTGCTTTTCGGGTCGAGAGGCCAACTGCCGGAGGCTCCAGCGGCTTGCCTGCGCGCCATCGCGTGTTGCTGACATCGTTCGGTCGGGCTCCCCCGCACTCCCCCGCCCCCTACTACACGCGCAGCACCAGCTTGCCCGGCACGCCGCCAGCTTCGAGGCGACGATGCGCCTCCGCCACCTCGGAGAGCGGCAGCACGTCGGCCACGACGGGGCGCAGCAGGCCGCGCTCGGCGAAGCGCGCCAGCGAGCGCATCGTCGCGCCGCGGCGCTGCATCATGAGAAAGTGCGCGCTGGCGTTGAGGCCCATCAGCGCGCCGGCGGGCACCTCGGTGGCGGTGCTGACGACGGTGACCAGGTCGGCGAAGGGGGCGCACACGGCGGCGCTATTCGAAAGCGTGTCGCCGCCGACGGTGTCGAAGACGACCTCCGCCTGCACACCGGCGGACTGCATCACCGCGGCAAAGTCTTCGCTCTGGTAATCGACGACGCGGCCGGCGCCCGCTTCGGCGGTCTGCTCGGCAAGCGTGGGGCTGCCGACGGCGACCACCTCGGCCCCCGCCGCCCGCGCGAGTTGCACCGCGAGGATGCCGACGCCGCCGGTGCCGTGGATGAGCACCGTCTGCCCCGCCTGCAAAATCGCGCGGTCGAAGAGCGCCTGCCACGCCGTGCACCCGGCCAGCGGGAGCGCGGCGGCCGCTTCATGCGAGAGGCCCGCCGGCTTGTGCGCCACGGTTGAGGCGTGCTCGGCGTGGTACTCGGCGTAGGCGCCCTGCGCGTCGAGCGTGGGCGTGTAGAACACCTCGTCGCCCGCCGCGAACGCGTCCACCCCCGCGCCGACCGCTTCCACGATCCCGCTCACGTCGTAGCCCAGCGTCGCCGGCGGCTCCAGGTCGAAGCGCTCATCGCCGCCGCGCAGCTTGCAGTCGACCGGGTTGACGCTCGTCGCCATCACGCGCACCAGCACCTCGCCGGGGCCGGCGGCGGGGCGCTCCACCTCGTTCTGGCGAAACACCTCGGGCTCGCCGAAGTCGTCGATCTGGTAGGCTTTCATGATGGGAAGGGGGGAGGGTATGATGGTGGGAAGGTGAGGAACAGGAAAACGGGCGAAGCGAGCAACACGCATCCGAGCGAGCACACGCTCGTTCGCACCTTCCCAACTTCCCACCTTCAACGCATGTTCTCTACCATCGCCTCGGCAAATTCGCTGGTCGAGAGCAGATCGGCGTTTTCCATCGCGCGCTCGAAGTCGTAGGTGACGCGCTTCTGCGCGATCGTTTTCTCCAGCGACTCGACGATCAGGTCGGCCGCGTCGTCCCAGCCCATGTAGCGAAACATCATCTCGCCCGAGAGGATCAGCGAGGAGGGGTTCACCTTGTTCTGGCCGGCGTACTTCGGCGCAGTGCCGTGGGTGGCCTCGAAGATCGCGTCGCCGGTGTTGTAGTTGATGTTCGCGCCCGGCGCAATCCCGATCCCGCCGACCTGCGCGGCGAGGGCGTCGGAGATGTAGTCGCCGTTGAGGTTCATCGTGGCGATCACGCCGTACTCCTCGGGCCGCGTGAGGATCTGCTGGAGCATCGCGTCGGCGATCTTGTCCTTGACGGTGATCGTGTGCCCGTCGCGGGTAATCGTCTGCCACGGGCCGCCGTCGAGGTCGTCGGAGTCGTACTCCTCGGTCGCCACCTCGTAGCCCCAGTCGCGAAAGGCGCCCTCGGTGAACTTCATGATGTTGCCCTTGTGCACGAGCGTAACCGATTCGTAGCCGCGCTCGAAGGCGTACTCGATGGCCGAGCGGGTCAGCCGCTTGGTGCCTTCTTCGGAAATGGGCTTCACGCCCACGGCCGTGGTGGCGGGGAAGCGGATGCCGTCTTCGCCCATCTCGTCTTGGAAGAAGCGCAGGACGCGGTCGTTTTCGTCGGTGCCCTGCTCGTACTCGATACCGGCGTAGATGTCTTCGGAGTTTTCCCGAAACATCACCATGTCGACCTTCTCCGGCTCCTTGACCGGCGAAGGCACGCCCTCGAAGTGGCGCACCGGGCGCACGCAGGAGTAGAGGTCGAGCTTCTGCCGCAGCGCCACGTTGAGGCTTCGGATGCCGCCGCCGACGGGTGTCGTGAGCGGTCCCTTGATCGAGACGAGGTAGCGGTCGATGGCCGCGAGGGTGTCCTCGGGGAGCCATTCGCCGTATTTGTCCTGCGCCTTCTGGCCGGCGAAGACCTCGAACCACGTGATGTCGCGGTCCTCGCCGTAAGCGTTCTCGACGGCGTGGTCGAACACGTTCCGCGCGGCGGGCCAGATGTCTTGCCCGATGCCGTCGCCTTCGATGAAGGGAATGACCGGATGGTCGGGCACGTCGAGGCCGGCGTCAGTTTGGGTAATGCGTTCGCCGTCGGCGGGCGGGGTGAGCTGATCGTAGGTGGGCATGGATTGGGGGGGCGGAGAGTGGGTGAACGGGCGTCGCGGCCTTAGTGCAGCTTCAAATCGAAGATTTGAACTTCGACGGGGGACGAAGGACGGGAGACGGCCGTCTCTTGGTTCGCAACGGGCGCTTTCTGTGATCGACGGCCGACGCCGGCTCACAACGTTTGCCTTGAATCTGCATTATCGGTATGAGGAAGAAAGCGGCGCGGGGAACCCATCAGAGGGGCGCGCGCTCACACGTACCGGGTAGCGGGCGAAGAGTTGAGTCGCAGGGCCGGCGGTCGTTCTTTTTCTCAATACGTTAGCAGACGCCCTCCGTGCCACGCAAGCCGCCTCGACGACGGACGACGCCGATGCTTTTTGCGCTCGGGGTGGTTTGGCTCGCGGCGTGGACGACCGGAATCTTAGGCTCCGCCACGGCGCACGCGCAGCAGCCCGCCCCGTCCGACACGCTCTGGCAGGCGCCCCCGGACTCTGCCCGCAAAAACGCTGTGCAGCTGTGGGGCGGCTACTCGCCGGGAACGATGAGGCTCTTCGGGACCATCGAAGGGGCGCGCCTCAGCGCAGTGGGCGTGCGCTACCTGCGCCGCATCCGGCAGCACGCCGACGTCCGCCGCCTCCTGGAATACACCGTCGACGTGCTGCCGCTCGTCTGGATGAACTACGCTCCCGTGCGCGGCGCGCCGGAGATGGCGCGGCGGCGCGGCGTGCGCACCCTGCGCGGGGTGGGCCTCACGCCGGTGGGCCTGCGCCTGAGCGGCCCGCTCGGTCAGCGCTGGCAACTCTACTTCGGCGGCGGCCTCGGCTTCGTCTACTTCGCCGACCCGCTGCCGGACCGCCGCGGCAAGGAGTTCAACTTTACCGCTCGCGCCGGCCTGGGCATACGCCTGCGGGCCGGTCCGTACACGGCGCTCACACTGGGCTACCGCTTTCACCACCTCTCCAACGGCTTCCGCGGGCGCATCAACCCCGGCTTCGACTCGAACTTCTTTCACCTCGGCGTGACGGTGGTTCGGTTTTAAGTGGCCAGCGAAACTACGTTTGCTGGCCGACGGTGGACCGTGGACGGCGGACTTTCGGGGCAAGAGCATCGTCTTTCGTCTTTCGTCCGTCGTCGCCACTGGCGGAATCTTTAACGTACGTCTATGGACCTACTTAGCGGTCAGCCGTCAGGGGCCGAAGGTCATACCCATGGTTCGGGCAACTCGGTTGCGGTGCTCTTCGCGTCCAAAGGCTGAGGGCTGAAAGCTGAGATCTGATAGCTGAAAGCAGACCGCTCTTGACAAAGCAAACGCCGCCGCCGTAGCTTGGGAAGTGCGAAGCTGGGGGTACTCCGCGCCGGCCTCGCCCCTTGCGAGAAGCGCGCGGAGCTGAGAGAGTCCCCTCGAACCTGACCCGACTCGCATCGGCGCAGGAAAGCTTCCCTCTTCGGCAGCGCCGCGCGGCTGTTCCGCAACGCGCGTCGGCCGCATGGGAACAACTGTCCGCGCGCCCGTCTCGGCGCCTCCGGCTTCGCTTCCGTCCCTCTCTCCCCGAAGCGAAGCCCCCGCCCATGTCCGTTCCCTCTTCTCCCGCTGCCGCGTCCGCCGAAGAGGCGTCGTCCGACGTCCGCCTCACGCCCGAGGGCGCGTTTCCCGTCCCGCCCTTCGCGCAAGACTGCCTCGACGCCGCCGCCGACGTCTGGGGCGCCTCCTTCGAGCACCCGTTCGTGCAGGCGCTGGCCGACGGGTCGCTGAGCGAAAACCGGTTCGCGTTCTACCAGATGCAGGACGCGCGCTACCTGGAAGCCTTCTCCGACGCCACCGCGATCCTATCCACGCGCTGCACGCGTCCCGGCGACAAGCTGTGGTTCGTCGACGCCGCCAAGCTGGCGCTCGAAGTCGAAGGCGAATTGCACGCCGGCTACGGCGAGCGCCTCGGCTACACGCCCGAGGACGTGGCCGCCCTCCAGCTCACGCCCAACAACCGCGCCTACCAGAACCACATGATCGCCACCGCCGAGCGCCGCACGCTCGTGGAGGGCACCGCCGCCGTCGCGCCGTGTCCGTGGCTCTACATCGCCCTCGGGCAGCACCTCCTGGACACCCGCGGCGCGCCGCCCGACGATCACCCCTACGCCGAGTGGCTCCGCATGTACAGCGACCCGGAGTTCAACGAGTACATGGAGAACCTCCTGGAGCGCCTCCAGCGCTTCGCCGACGCCTCGGGCGACGCGGCCCGCGAGCGCGCCAAAGACGCCTTCGTCACCAGCGCGCGCTACGAGTGGA
>PXTR01000080.1 GCA_003023245.1 Bacteroidetes bacterium QS_8_68_15
GCGGCCTGTGTTCGCATGTTGTGATGTTGACGTGCGGCGAGGCGTTTCCATGACGCTTGATTGTTAATCTGGGTAACGCCGGCGGCGAAAGCTCCCCTCCTTTTTCAAGAAGAGGATGTCGGCAGACAGGGGGGGTTTGACCACGAAAAGTAGCCTTCCCGAGCGTCAGCTCCCCTCTCCCTACCGGGTATTTACTCGCCTTCGGCTCGTCAGTCGGGCTGCGCCCTCGCGCGTGTCGCCCCTAATCGAGGATCAGGGAGAGAGCTTGTTCGCGTAACCCTGATTATTTTCTCAGGCGTCACCCAAACGGTCTCACCGTCCTGCGACCCGCCGCTCCCGCAAGTCCAACGCGCCGCCATGTTCGTCGTCACCGACGTGGAAACGACCGGCCTCGACGCCGACGGGGCGGACCGTCTCGTCGAAATCGCCGCCGTCCGCGTGAGCGAAGATGGTGACATCACGGACCGCTTCCAGTCGCTGGTCAACCCAGAGCGCAGCGTGCCGGCCCGCGCCGGGCAGGTGCACGGCATCACCACCGGCATGGTGTACGACGCCCCGCCGGAATCGGACGTGCTGCCGCGCTTTCTCGAGTTTCTGGGCCCGGCGGGCGTGCTGACCGCGCACAACCTGCGCTTCGAACAGGGCTTTCTCGACGCCGCCCTCCAGCGCCAAGAGCACGATGAGCTGTCGAACGACACGCTCTGCACGCTGCGGCTGGCGCGGCGCCTCCTGCCCGGGCTGGGGAAGCACACCCTCGGCGCGCTGCGGCGCTTCTACGACCTCTCCGACGACGACGCGCACCGCGCGATGGGTGACGCGCAGGCCACCGCCCGCGTGCTGCGCAAGTTCCTGCGCCAGCTCGATTTCGAGCACGAGATCGCCGCGACCGACGACGTACTGTCGTTCCAGTACAAAACCTACCGTCAGGTGCGCCGCCCGCCGAAGACGCTGCGTCGCCTGCGCCGGGAGGTGCTGCCGGAGGTCCCGCACGCGCCGGGAGTCTATTTCCTGAAAAACAAAAGCGGAAGCCCTCACTACATCGGCAAGGCGCGCGACCTGCGCAAGCGCGTCGGCAGTCACTTCAGCAGCGTCGAAAGCGCCTCGAAGCGCCAGCGCCGCCTCATCGAAGCCACGCGCGACGTGGATTGGGACACGACGCCCTCCGAGTTGGACGCCCTCCTGAAAGAGTCGCACCTCATCAAAAAGCACAAGCCGCGTTTCAACCGCGCCGGGCGCCGCTACCGCAGCCGCCCGTTCCTGCGCCTCGACCGCGCCGAGGACTTCCCGCGCCTCTCCTGGCAATACCGCCTGAACGCCGAAGACGACGGCGAGCGGATCGAATATTACGGTCCGCTGGCCGGACGCGAGGCCGCCGAGGAACTGATCGAGACGCTGGGCCGCTTCTTTCGCCTGCGCGAGTGCGACGACGACCGCCTGCGGCGCGGCGAGCGCTGCCTCTACGCCGACATCGACCGCTGCCCGGCCCCCTGCGAAAACGGCGCGAGCGACGAGGGCGGCGCTGCTTACGCCGAGGCCGTCGCCGACGTGCGCGACTTTCTGTGCGGGCGCGACCCGGCGGCCCTCGACCGGGCAGAGGCCAAGATGGAGGTCGCCAGCGAGCAGCTCGACTTCGAGCGCGCCGCCGAGGAGCGCGACGCGCTTCAGCGGCTGGAGCGTTTCTTTCGCCGCCAGCGCTTCGCGGGCGGTCCCGTGCGCGCCTGCGACGCTGTGCTACTCATGCCGGAGGCCGAGCGCTGCACGCTGCACGTCGTCCGCCACGGCCTCCCCGCCGGCACGCTCACCACCCACCGCCCGCTCTCTGCAGACGACCGCGCTACCCTGGCGGACACACTCGCCCGCCATTTCCCCCCCGACGAGGAGCCACCGGAAGCGTTCACCAAACGCCAGGCTCACGAGGCGCGCCTCCTTCAGCAGTGGGCGCACCGCCGCCGCGCCGACCTCGAAACGGTGCGCCGGCAGGACGAGCCGCCCGAAGCGCTGGCCGAGCGGATCACCGAACGGCTCGACACGCCGACCCGCGACGCGGCGGCAAACAAAACCGCTTCGGAAAAGCCGTAGGGACTCCCCGGTGTGCGGTTGCGAAAATAACCGCGGGACGTCTGGCGTTCTCTTTCCTGGGAAGTGCGTGCCCATCGACGCCCGCGGTTGGCGTAAGGGCACGATGTATCGTGCCCCTACGAGGCGGCAACGTAGGCCAAAAGTCAGCCGCCGCATCCCGCCAACAATCTCGCCGGAACGGCATCAGTCCATCACGCGCATCGCAATCGGCTGCGTGCTTTCTTTTTCCAGTCCGAGGCGGCGGTGCACGGCGGTGGAGACGTCCATCATCAACGCGTCGTCGAGCGGGCCGCGGTCGGCCACCTGCGCGAACGTCTGGCGGCTCGTGGCGGGGTTGGTGAGCAAGACGACGGTGCCCAGCGGCAGCGACGGATGGCTCACGGTGAAGCGCTCGGGGTCGTAGCGCGCGCCGCCGGCCATGAGGCGGCCTTCGTAGGACGAGGGGTAGCGCGCGACGGGGCCGCGTTCGCGCACCGGGCGGCGCGTACCTCGCGGCTGCGGAGCGGGCGCCTCGCGGCCGGGGATGCGCAGGCGTTGCCCTTCGCGCACTTCTTTCTCCCCCAGCTCGTTAACGCGCTGAATCAGCCTCGCGCTCACGCCGTAGTGCCGCGCCACGTCGTAGATCGTCTCGTCGGCGGCGACGGTGTGCGCGGGCGGCCCCCATGCCCGCGGTAGGCGCACCGTCCGGCCCGGCTTCAGGAACGGCCCGTCCGCGAGCGCCTGCTCGTTGAGCGCAACCAGCGAGTCGACGGACGCGCCGTAGCGCGCGGCGATGGTGTAGAGCGTCGCGCCCGGCTCGACGGCGTGCGACCCGTACAGCGGCGCGCCCGGCGACGCGGCGGCATTGGCCTCTACTTTTTCCTCCCGCTCTTGGCCTTCTGCACCCTCCCCACTCATCGTCGTGTCTCGGTCAGCCGTCGTGCTTTGCGCCCCGGCGGCCACGCGCAGCTCCTGGCCGGGGTAAATCGCGCTGCCTTCCAGATCGTTGAGCCGGCGCAGGCGCTCGACGCGGAGGCCGTACTCCTGCGCGATGCCGTAGAGCGTGTCGCCGTCTTCGACGACGTGGACCGCGCCGCGATCGGCGGCATCGGCGTCCTGCGCTCGAGCAGGCTCCACCGCCGCCAGCAGCAGCAACGCCAGCGCCGCGCCGCTCGCCCACCGTAAAACGTGGAAGGTCCACCGCATAGCGTCGCTCGACTCTGACGAATCGGCGTTCACTCTTCGATGTTCAACGCCATCAGCGCGTCGCGCAGTTCGGAGAGGTCTTTCGTGGCGCCCTGCTCTTCGCACACCTCAATGCCGTTACGATAGGTCGTTTTCGCTTTTTCAAACCGGTCGAGGCGTTCGTAGAGCTTGCCGAGGTGGTAGTACGTACCGGTGTATTCGGGCTGTTCCTCCACCAGCGCCTCGAAGTGCGCCCGCGCCTCGTCCACGTGGCCGCGCTTGAGGTACTCACGCGCCAGCGCAAAGCGCGTGAACGCATCGTCGGGGTCTTCGTCGTGAAACGATTGAAGGGCTTCGAGGCGGTCAGTGCTCATGAATTCGTGATGCGTGTTGCATGATGCGTGCGGAAGCCGGGCCGGGCCGTTTCGGACTCGTTTTCTACCGGCGACGCCATCCAGGAAACAGAGCCTTTCCGTTTACTGCCCTCCACTGCCGAGGAAAAACATCACGCAACACGAATTACGCATCACGCTTTTTGAACGCCTTGCCGTCCGCCGGACACGGTAGCGCCGAGGGCCCTACGCTCGTTGCGCAGCGGGCTTTTCCGTGCGCAAATGTGCTTCGATGGTTTCGCGCGGGCCGTCCGAAACCAGACGCTGGAGGTGGCGCGCCACTTCCTCCGAAAAGCCCGGCGCGAGTTCGTCGAGCGAAGCGCCCCAGAACCGCTCGGCCTCGCAGGCGACGTCGGCGACAGCCTTGATCGAGCGGGCGCGGTCTTCGTCGAGGCCGTCCCAGAGACCGGCGAAGAAGTCGGCGTGTTCGTCCTCGATCGTAAAACGCTCCCCGCCTTCGCTTTCGCGCGCCAAGAGCAGATAGCACGCCACCCCCAGCGCCACCGACGCGGGCACCTCGCCCGTCTTCTGGTGGTAGCGGCGGATCGTCGGCACCACGCGCGTCTTGATCTTGGTCGTGTGGTGGAGCGTGATGTCGAGAAGGCGGTGTTCGAGGTACGGATTGCGAAAGCGGTCCAGCACCGCGCCGGCGAAGCGCTCAGCCGAATCGGAATCCACGTCGAGGCTCGGCACGATTTCGTTGCGCATCACGGTTTCGAAAAAGCCGCTCGCCGGCTCGTCCTGCATCGCCTCGTAGATCGTCCCATTGCCGCACAGGTAGGCGGCCGGGACGCCGCTCGTGTGCGCGCCGTTGAGGATGCGCACCTTGCGCTGGCGAAACGGCTCGATGTCTGGCGTGACGACGATCCCCTCGGCGCCGCCGTCGGCCTCGGCGAAGTCCTCTTCGGCGAAGGGCAGGCGCTGTCTGAGCGCGTCGTCGCCCTCGACGGCCCAGAGGCGGTACGTCTCGGCCTCGATCAGCAAGTCGTCGTCGTAGCCGAGGGCCTCGTCGTGGGCGGCGCGCTTCTCGCCCTCGGGCGTGCCGGGGACGATGCGGTCGACGAGCGTGTTGGGAAAGGGGCAGTTCGCGCGCAGCCACTCG
>PXTR01000081.1 GCA_003023245.1 Bacteroidetes bacterium QS_8_68_15
AGATCTTCCGCGTGCGCCGGCGGTGGCCGAGGGTTGAACGCACGCGCCCCCACGCCGCCGCCGAAACGTCACACCCCGCTTTCGGGAACCGCCGTTTTACCGGCGAGCGCCTCGTCGGCGAGCGATTCGAGCGCAGGCTGGGCATCGGCGAAGGCCGCTTCGAGACGGTCGAGCATGGCGTGTAGCTCGTCGTGGGTGGCAGCAAGGGGCGGCATGAAAATGACCGTCGAGCCGATGGGGCGAATCAGAAGACCGTGTTCGCGGGCGGCATCGGCGACGTCGTAGCCGGGCTGCGCCGTCCACGGGAAGCGCGCCTTCGTAGCGCGGTCGGCCACCAGCTCCAGGCCGCACATGAAGCCGCGCTGCCGCACGTCGCCGACGAACGGGTGAGCTCGCAGTGCCGCCAGGCGGTCGGAAATCAGTTCGATTTTGGCCGGGAGGTCGGGCAGCAGATCTTCCAAGAGCTCGAGGCTCCGCAGCGCGACGGCGCAGCCGAGTTGGTTGCCGGTGTAGGAGTGGCCGTGGTAGAGCGCGTTTTCGCGGTCGCCGAGGAACGCCTCGTAGACGCGCCCGGTCGCCAGCGTGGCCGCCACCGGCAGGTAGCCGCCCGTCAGCCCCTTGCCCAGGCACATCAGATCCGGCGTGACGCCTTCGGGCTCGCAGGCGAAGAGCGGGCCGGTGCGCCCGAAGCCGGTGGCGACCTCGTCGACGATGAGGAGCACGTCGTGGCGGTCGCAGAGCGCGCGCAGCTCCGCCAGGAAGCCCTCCGGCGCGGGAATCATGCCGCCGGCCCCCTCGACGGGTTCGACGATCACGGCGGCGAGCGTCTCCGCGTGCTCTTCGACGAGGCGTTCGGTTTCCTCGAGCGCGGCGTCGCGGCAGGCCTCTTTGCTCTCTGTGTCGAAGGGGCAGCGGTAGGCGTACGGGTACGGCGCGCGCGGGCGCTCCGGGAGCATGTGCAGGAACGGCCAGTGGAACGTCTCGTCCGGCGAGACGGTCATGGCCCCGAGCGTGTCGCCGTGGTAGTTGTGCGTGAAGCCCATGACCTGATTTTTCTCGGCGCGCCCCCGGTTGGCCCAGAACTGAATGGCGGCCTTGAGCGCAATTTCGACGGCCGTGGCCCCGCTGTCGGAGTAAAAGACGTGCTCCAGCCCGTCGGGGCTTTGGTCGACGAGGCGTTTGGCCAACCGCGTGGCGGGCACATTGCCCTGCCCCAGGAGTGTGCTGTGGGCGACCTGGCCCATCTGCTCCTGGAGGGCCTCGTTGAGCGCCTCGACGTTGTGGCCGTGCACGTTCAGCCAGACGGACGAGACGCCGTCGTAGTACCAGTTCCCGTCCACGTCCTGCAGCCGCATCCCCTCCCCGTGCTCGATGACGACCGGATCGCCGCCCGCGTACTCGCTCATCGGCGTGAACGGGTGCCAGACGTGGTGCCGGTCCCACTGCTTGAGCGTGTCCGGCGAGGGGGCGTCGTCGGGGGAAGGAGGCATAGCGGCGAGGAAAGAAGGCGAAAGAGCAGCCGTTCCACGAAAGGAACGACGGCGGCGAAGATCCGGGGGAGGCCTCAGATAGAGATGTCGGTGAGGGTACACTCGCGTCGATCACGGGGAGCGGCATTTCCTTGTGATGGTCTTGAGCGCCGGCCGGATCCGCGAGCGCGAACTGATCCAGCCGGCCATCGAGGACGTGACCGCGAAGGGGCGCTTCGGCCCCGCGGCGCTGCGCCCCGGCGGCTTTTCTTCGAAACGAGGGGATCTGTGTTGCCGATGCTCCTTTCCATGAACGATGTGCCCGCCGACGGGGTGTTTTTTGCGCAGTTGGTGGAGGCATTGTTGTTGGTCGCCACGCGACGTTCGCCCGCCCCGTAACCGGCGGCCTCTCGACAACGCGCGATTCCCAGCAAAAAATCGAGAGTGCAGAGACCGCTGTCCGCCGTCCACCGTCCGCATGATTCGTCGTTACTACCGTTTCGTCACCGACTCCGAGCGGTCACTCGTCTGGCGTCTCGTCGGGGGCGCGCTGGCATTGGCCGGCGCAGGAGCCGGGGCGCTGGCCCTCGCGCTGGTGGTGCTGATTCCCTTTACGCCGAGCACAAGCGACCTCGAAGAGTTGAAGGTGCAACACCCGACGGTCGTCAAGAGCGCCGGGGGGGAGACCATCGCCGAGTTCGGCCGCCTCAACCGCGAGTGGGTCGCCCTTTCGGAGATGGACCCAACCGTCGCGCAGGCGCTCGTGGTGACCGAGGACCACCGCTTCTACGAGCACCCCGGCGTGGACCCGAAGCGCCTCGCCGGGGCCGTTTTCCGCACCCTGCTGGGCAACCGTCAGGGCGGCTCCACGCTGACGATGCAGCTCGCGCGCAATCTCTACCCCGACCAGATCGGGCAGTCGTTCGGCCCGCTGCGCAAGCTCAAGGAGATCGTCACGGCGCTGAAGATCGAGCGCGCCTATTCGAAAGATCAGATCATCGAAACCTATCTCAACACCGTGTCCTACCTCTACGGTGCGCACGGCATCGAGCGCGGGGCGCAGATGTACTTCGACAAAAGCGCCGATAAGCTCGACGCCGAGGAGGCGGCCATGCTGGTGGGGATGCTCAAAGCGACCGCCTACTACAATCCCAAGCGGAATCCCGAGCGCGCCAGGCAGCGTCGCAACGTGGTTCTGGCGCAGATGAAAAAGCGCGGCGCGCTTACCGCCGAGGAGTACGAGTCCCTCTCCGACGCCCCGCTGGGGGTGGACTTCTCGATGCCGCCGAACCGCCGCGAGAGCGAGGCGCCGCACTTCACCGAGCGCCTGCGCGAGCATCTCTTGCGCTGGGCCGAGGAGCGCGGCTACAACGTCTACACCGACGGCCTCGTCGTCCATTCCACGCTCGACGCGCGGCTGCAGGCGATGGCCGAAGAAGCCGTCCGCCGGCAGGGGGCGGCGCTCCAGGCCGTGGCTGACGTGGGGTGGGCTCGCGAATCGAGCGACCTGCTGTCGGAGAGCGCCGGGCCGTACCGCCGGGCGCGCAGCGGCGTGGAGGGCTTCGGCTACTTCTGGCGCAAAAAGGACGCGCTCGTCAACGACTTCATCCGCAGCACGCGCCGCTTCGAGCGCAGCGTGGCCGGGGACTACACCGCCGAGCAAGCTCTCGACGCGCTCCGCGACGACGAGGCGTTCATGGATTCCCTTCGCGAGGCCAAAACGCGCCTGCAAGTCGGCTTCGCGGCCGTCGAGCCGGAGGGGGCGGAGGTGCGCGCCTACGTCGGCAGCCGCGATTACGAGAAAGCCCCCTACGACCACGCCGGCATCGCGCGCCGCCAGCCGGGCTCGACGTTCAAGCCCTTCGTCTACGCCGCCGCGCTGGAGGAAGGGTACGACCCGGACGACACCTTCGAAGATACGCCCGTCGAGATCCGCACGGCCAGCGGCAACACGTGGCGCCCGGAGAACGCCGGCGGCACGGCGACGGGGAAGCCGGTGTCGCTGAGCGACGGGCTGGCCTACTCGAAAAATACGATCACCTCGCGCGTGGTGCAGGAAGTGGGCGCCGGCGACGTGGCGGACCTGGCGCGCGATATGGGCGTGCGCCGCAGCGAGCTCGACAAGGTGCCGTCGCTGGCGCTGGGGACCTCCAGCGTGACCTTGCTGGAGATGACCAACGCCTATGCGACCCTGACGCGCGGCGGGCGCTACCAAGAGCCGCAGTTCATCACGCAAATTGAAAGTCGCGACGGGCAGGTGCTCCGCGCGTCGGACCCGCCGTCCGAGCGCGTGTTGTCGGAGGAGGTGGCGGCGCAGATCACCGAGATGATGCGCGGCGTGGTGACGCGCGGCACGGGGCGGGCGGTGAGCGACGGCTGGGGCATCCGCGCGGACGTGGCCGGCAAGACGGGCACCACGCAGGGCGGCGCCGACGGCTGGTTTTTGTTGATGCACCCGCAGTTGGTGGCCGGGGCGTGGACGGGCTTCAACGACCCGCGCGTGGCCTTTCGCACCGGGCACTGGGGGCAGGGCGGCAACAACGCGCTGCGCGTGACGGCGCACTTCTTTCAGCAGGCGCTCCGCTCCGGCGCGCTCAGCCCCGAGGAGGAGCTGGCTCCTTCGCCCGAGTCTGAAGAAGACGCCGGCGGCGACGGGCTGTTGGCCAGCGTAGGCGACGCCCTCGAAAGCGCCGCGGCGAGTGCGGGTCGCGCCGCCGCGTCGGCCGCCGAGAGCGCAGGCCGGGCCGTCGTCGGCGCCGTGAGCGACTGGATGACCGGCGAAGACGGGCGCCGCGACGCGCCCGCCGACGGCTCGCGCGAGGAGGAGCCGTCAGCAGAGCAGGAACAGGCCCAGCCGCGCACCTGGAACGAGACGGCCGACGAGCGCCGCAAGCGCATGGAGGAGTACTGGAAAGAAGTCCAGGACGAACGCCGCCGCGAGACCGAGCGCCGCCGCGAGCGTCTGGAGCAGTACTACGAAGAGACGAAAGAGAACGTCGAAGAAGCCGTCCCCGAAGATCTGCCGTCGCCCCCCGGCCGCGACGACCGCGACGAGCGCGGCGACGAAGCGCCCCCCGCCGAGCGACGAGGAGAAGACCAGCGGGGCGTGGTGGGAGATTGCCCCCGGAGCGAACGCACTCCAGACCAGCCTCCCGGTGTTCTACGACGAGGCGGTCAACCG
>PXTR01000082.1 GCA_003023245.1 Bacteroidetes bacterium QS_8_68_15
GGGGCAGTCTTCGTCCTGGAGTTGCGCGACGAGGCGGCCCGCGAGGTACGTCTTGCCGGTGCCCGCGTAGCCGCCCAGCGCGGTGAAGCGCTCCCCGCGGGCCAGACGATCGTAGACGGCGGTGAACGCGTCCTGCTGTTCAGCCGTCAGGTCGTCGGGCGGGGCGAGCGTGTCGTCGACAGCGGGCACGGCGGCGGCGCGGGCGGCGGAGAGAGAAGTGGAGTCCCTTTCAAGGTACGGTGTGTGTTCTATAAGGTGCAAGCGGGGGCGCGGGGCGCAAAGCGCAGGACGCGGGGCGTAGGAAGCGGGGCGTAGTGCTTTGTCAAGCCTGAAAAGACAAGTTGTCATCGCGAGGAGCCGCCAGGCGACGCGGCGATCTCATTCGGTCTGGTGGCAACCGATCCGAAGGAGACGGCACCACGGGCCTGACCTGCCGGCCCCCGCGTCTCCCCTTCGGTCGATCCTCGCAGTGACACAACAGTTGACGGTTGACAGTGCAGTAGGGCGTTTGTACGGGTCGTCTGTCCGTTTTGACGCGGATCTTGCAAAGACGCTCTGCGCACGTCGTTATTATTACTTTGGCGAGCGCCCCCGCCTCCTCGCACTCCCGCCCCCCCACGCTCCCCCGCTCCGAAGATGCCCGCCTCCGACGCCGAACGCCCCGACCGCGCCTCGCTCGTCGTCCCGCGCGACCCGCACGACCCGCGCACCAGCACCTGCGGCGACCTGCGCATGAAAGACACCGGTGACGACGTCGTCCTCAAAGGATGGGTCGACACGCGGCGGCGCTTCGGCGGAATGGTCTTCATCGACGTGCGCGACCGGGGCGGCCTCACGCAGCTCGTCTTTTCCGAGGACGACCTGGAGGCCGACGTCTTCGAAGCGGCCCAGACGCTGCGCCGCGAGGACGTGATTTCCGTAACGGGCTCCGTCGAAGAGCGCCACGACCCCAACGACGAACTCGCCACCGGGCGCGTGGAGGTGCGCGCCGAGGACCTCGCGGTGCTGAGCGTCGCCGAGACGCCCCCCTTCGTCACCAGCGCGCACGAGGCCCGCGCCGACGAGGACGACACCACAGAGGCGACGCGCCTCCAACACCGCTACCTCGACCTGCGGCGGCCCGAGCTTCAGGACAACCTCGCGCTGCGCCACCGCGTCTACCAGGTCACGCGCGAGCACTTCGACGCGCACGACTTTCTCGAAATCGAGACGCCCGTCCTCATGAAGTCCACGCCCGAGGGCGCGCGCGACTTTCTGGTGCCCAGCCGGCTGCACCCGGGCCAGTTCTACGCCCTCCCGCAGAGCCCGCAGACCTACAAGCAGCTGCTGATGGTCGGCGGGCTCGACCGTTACATGCAGATCACCAAATGCTTCCGCGATGAAGACCTGCGCGCCGACCGCCAGCCGGAGTTCACGCAGGTGGACGTGGAAATGACCTTCGCCACCGAGGAGCAGGTCTTTTCGCTCATCGAGGGCCATATGGCCGCGCTCTGGCGCACCGTCAAGGGCGAGGAGATCGAGACGCCCTTTCCGCGCCTCACGCACGAGGACGCCCTCCACCGCTACGGCACCGACAAGCCCGACGCGCGCTTCGGCATGGAAATCCAAGACGTGTCCGACGCCTTCGACGAGAGCGGCTTTCGCATCTTCGACTCCATCATCGAGGCGGGCGGGCACGTCGTGGCGCTCGTGGCCGAGGGCGAAGCGGGCGAGCGCGGCCGCAGCGCGATGGACCGCCTCGACGAGCACGTGCGCACCGAAATCGGCGCGGGCGGGCTGATTTATTTCAAACGCACCGCCGAGGGCGTCACGTCGTCGGTGAACGAGAACGCCCTGCCGCTCGACCACGTCGAGGCGGCGGTCGAACAGGCCGGGGCGGAAGAGGGCGACCTGGTGCTGGTCTTGGCCGGGGACGCACCGGCGGTCTTCGAGCAAGCCGGGCAGCTGCGCCTGCACGTGGCCGAGCAGATGGGCCTGCGCGAAGGGGAGGACGAATTTCTGTGGGTGACGGAGTTTCCGCTGCTGGAGTGGAGCGACGAGGAGGACCGCTACGCCGCGATGCACCACCCGTTCACCGCCCCGCACCCCGACGACCTGGATAAGCTGGGCAGCGACCCCGGCGCGGTGCGCTCGCGCGGCTACGACCTTGTGCTGAACGGGCAGGAAATCGGCGGCGGCTCCATTCGCATCCACGACCGGGCTACGCAGGAGCGCGTCTTTCGCGTCCTCGGCATCGGGAAGGAAGAGGCGCAGGAGCGCTTCGGCTTTTTGCTGGAGGGGCTGCGCTTCGGCGCCCCGCCGCACGGCGGTATCGCGCTGGGCCTCGACCGCCTCGTGATGCTCTTGGCCGGGGCCTCGACGCTGCGCGACGTGATCGCCTTTCCCAAAACGCAGAGCGCCCGCGAGCCGATGAGCGGCGCGCCCTCGCCCGTTTCCGAAGAGCAGCTGCGCGAGCTGTCGCTCCGGACCGTCGGACCGGAGGCCAAGCAACACAAGGCCGGCCCCTCCCCCGCAACGACCGAACAAAATAGAAAAACCGCCGCCCCGCCGTCCTCGGGATAACCCTCGCGGGCGTCCCGACGAGCGGCGAGCGCGACGGCGCGGTCCAAACGTCGAAGAACAAGGGAGGCGTCATCGCAGCCTCCCTCGGCGCTCGACAGCGGCCGTCACTTCGCAGCGGCCCCCGGCTGCTCGAAGCGCACCTGCACCGGTTGTCCGCTTTCGACGGCCTGTGCAGCGGCTTCGTTGAACGTGGCGGTCTTCTCCACAGGCGTCGCATTCTGCGGAACGACCACCTCAGCGTGGGACGGCTGCGCGTCCTCTGTGGTCGCCATGCCGTCCGAGGCGGCGCAGGTCACCTTCAGGTGCATCGGCGAGTAGAGGCTGAGGGTGATGCCTTGAGCAAGCATGTTGAGAAAGCTGCGCTTGGTTTCGACCTGTGCTACACCGTTTTCGCACTCCTCGGCGGTGTCGACTTCACCGGGGGGGATGAGGCCGTTGACGAAACTGCTGGCCCACGGTTTCTCGATGACTTGGTCGCCGGCGGGCTTGCCAGTGGTAAAGTTGGTGTGGAAACACCCCGACAGCAGAAGCGCTGCGGCGGCGAAGAGCACGAAGGAAAGCGGAGAACGAGCGTTTCTCATGGAAATAGGAAGAGGGGGAATGAAAGGGAGGGGGTGAGTCATAGAGGAGAGTTTATAGAAACGCGCCGTCGACATCAACAGGGCCTTAGATTAAAATTCAACTAACAAACTTATCCTTTGCCTTCTTCTCCTCTCTTGCTGGCAGACGTGACCGAGACATGCTTCCCGTGGGCGCGCTGGGAGCGCCTCATCGTGCGGCGCGGCGGCGTCACCGTCGAGCGGCCCGCCGGCACGGCGCACCCGGACTTTCCCGAGGTGGTCTACCCGCTCGACTACGGCTTCGTCCCCGGCACGCGCGCCCGACCGGACGGGGAAGCGGTGGACGCCTTTCGCGGAAGCGCCCCGAAGCGTTTGGGTCTCGTCGGCCTGCTCGTGACGCACGACCACCAGCAGGGCAAGCACGAGATGAATCTGCTCTACGGCACGACGCCGGCGGAGGTGTACTGCGCGCACGGGTTCCTCGGCTTCGCCCCGTCCCTCTTGGAGAGCGCCGTGGCCCTGCGCCGGCCGATGCGTCGCCTCTGGAAGCAGGCGCGCACCGGCGCGTAGCTGTTCGCAGGCGTCGTCGCTTGCGATCCGTCTTTCACGCAAAAGCTACGCACCCTCCTGGCACCCATGCGGGCCTGGTTCGTTGGAGAACATGGAAAAGTCAGACGACCCCATAGCTCAGTCGGTAGAGCAACGGACTTTTAATCCGTGCGTCGCAGGTTCGATCCCTGCTGGGGTCACTTCCTAAAAGCGGCTTTCAGACGCTCAAAACGGCGTTTGGGGGCCGCTTTTGCTGTTTGTGCCTACCCCTCCTCTTTTGCATCGAGACGCGCCGAAACGCACCGAAAAGCAAGTCTGTGGGCAAAATGTGGGCAAAAGCAGATCTTTGCCCACACGCCGTTTCCGCTGTTCGGTAGGCCGTCCGTTTCGAGCAAAGCCGCTGCGCGAGTTGCCCTCCCCTTAGCCCACCTCCGCACGGATGGTATCGTGGTCGGGACCTTTCGGCATCACGAATAGGCACTGGCCATCGGAGCGCTCGGCCCAAAGTTCGCCCAGCGTGCGCTTCTCGTGCGAATCGTCGTCGCTCCAGCGGTCCGCTCCTTTGTACTCCACGACCAAGTACCGCTCGTCGCGCAGGCGGCACACGAAGTCGGGGTAGAAGCGGTCGGTGGAGGTTTGGAGCCAGAAGGCGTGGCGTGGGCGACGGTCCAAGTTGCGCACCCAGTAGTCGATGGGCGGGAGCCGGTCGATGAACTGCGCGCACCGCTCCTCCTCGCCGCTGTCGAAGTCGCCGATCTGCGGGTAGTAGTGGTTGTGGAAGGTGTGGCCGCCATCGTAGAGGCGGTTGTACGGGTACTCGTTGGGGAATGAGAAGCACACGTCGGGGCGGACGGCCAGCGGGGTGTCGCCGTCCTCGGGATCGAGGAAGCCCAAGTAGGCATTCTCGTGGGCCTGCTCGCGGTGCTGCTGAATGCGCTCCTCGACCCTGCGGCGCAGGCGATAC
>PXTR01000083.1 GCA_003023245.1 Bacteroidetes bacterium QS_8_68_15
TTCGAGGAGGCCGGCACCTACAACGTGACCTTCACCGCCTCCTGCACCAAGAGAGTCGAGGGCGCGCAGCTCCCGGCGATCTGCACGCAGGTCACCGAGTTCAACTCGGCCTTCTTCGGGCGCAACTCCTCGACGCTGAGCGCCGACGCGCGTGACGCCTTGAGCGAGAACCTCGACGTGCTCGAACGCTGCCCGAACCTCTGCGTGGACATCGAAGGCTACGCCTCTCGTTCCGAGCGCAGCCCGGACGACCTGTCCGAAGCCCGCGCCGACGCAGTGGCCGATTACTACGAAGACCGCGGCATCGACCCCGGCCGCATCGAGGCTGAGGGCATGGGCGCCCGCGGCCAGCTCACCAAGAAGGGAGGCGACGCGCAGTTCCGCCGCGCCGACTCGATCCCCGAATCTTGCGGCGACGACGGAGAGAACTCCGACATGGACCCCGCCGTCGGTAGTGAGCCGAACGACGGCGACATGGACATGTAAGTCCATTGGTCGAGGCGCGCCCCCTCTCCCCCTGCGCCTCGTTTCTTCCTCGCGAACGGCCGCTTTCCCTCGCGGGAAATGCCGAAACGAAAAAGCGGGCCTGCCGAGACGCCCCGGGCAGGCTCGCTTTTCTTTTGCCCGCAGCTACCGCGGGACGCAGACTTTGCCCAGAAGCGTCTCGCGGTCCGCGCCGGTGACGGCGGGCAGGTTAACGGGCCGGTCGTTGATCGTCTCGTGCGCGAAGACGGCCGAGCAGAGCGCCTCCTTGGCATCCGAGTCGATGCCGTAGTGGGAGGAGGTGCGCACCTCCACGCCCGCAAACAGATCCTGGAGCATGTGCATCAACGCGCGGTTCCACACGCCCCCGCCGCTGATGATGAGCGCGTCGAGCGGATCGTGTTCTTCGATGAACTGCTCGTAGGCGAGGTGAACCGACCGGGCGGTCAGCGCGGTGGCGGTGGCCACGAGGTCGCGGGCGGAGAGGTCGTCGGCCCGCGCGAGGAGGTTCTCGGCGTAGTCGGTGCCGTAGCGTTCGCGGCCGGTGGACTTCGGCGGCGGGCGGTCGAAGTAGTCGTCCTCGGCGATCAGGGTGTCGAGGAGGTCCGTTTGCACGCGGCCTTCGGAGGCGAGCGCGCCGTCTTCATCGTAGGGGGCGTCGAAGAGCCGCTCCATGAGCGCGTCAATGACCATGTCGGCCGGGCCGGTGTCGAAGGCGTAGACCTCGCCGGAGGACGCACCGGCCGGCAGCACCGTGAGGTTGGCGATGCCGCCGAGGTTGAGCATACCACGCGTCTCGTCGGGGTCGGAAAAGAGCGTGTAGTCGAAGTAGGGGACCAGCGGGGCGCCCTGGCCGCCGCAGGCCATATCGGCCGGGCGAAAGTCTCCGACCACAGGCGTGCGCAACAAGTTGGCCAGCACCGACGGGTCACCGATCTGGAGCGTGGAGTGGATCTCTTCGTCCGCGAAGGTCTCGGGATCGGGGACGTGGTGGACGGTCTGCCCGTGCGAACCGACGAGGTCGAGGTCGTCCATGTCGAGGCCGGCTTCGTCGACGGCCTCACGAACCGCATCGTTGTAGCTGTGGGCGACGCGCACGTCCAGCTGGGAGAGCGCGCGCACCGAGGAGGTTTCGTCAGTGGAGTTTTTCAGCAGGTACTTGCGCAGGACGGCGCCGTAGGGAGCTTCGGCGTACGAGAGCGTCTCGCACCGAAGCCCGCGCCCGCTTCCGGAGAGGCGCGCCACGGCAGCGTCGACCCCGTCGAGCGAGGTGCCGCTCATCAACCCGCACACGACGCGGGGGTTTTCATCGAAAAGCTGCTGGAGGCGCTGCATCTCTGGGTGTGAGGGTGCGGGGGTTTTTTTGCCGCGCGCCTCCCTGTGAGCCCCGTGGTCTGCCGCTCTTCGACGGCTATTGCTCTTCGGTCTGCGCGTCTATCGCCTTGGCGCGGCGGCGGTACTCCTCGGCCCGGGCGGGGTGCTGATCGGCCAGCCGGCGGTAGACGCGCGCCGCTTCGGCGTGCTGTCCCTGCGCTTCATAGATGCGCGCCAGGGTCGGAGACACCATGTCGTCGTCGTCATCTTCCGCATCGAGGTCGGGAGCGGGCACGTCGTCGGGGTCCGGGGCGGGGTCGATGCGCGCGCGCTGCAGGTCTTCGATCAGCCCGTCGAGCGCACGGTCCTCCGCTCCTTCCGGCATATCCTCTTCGAGCTCGTGAAGCACGGTGCGCTCCGCGGCGCGTGGCGAGAGTGCGTCCGCAGAAGGCGCCTGCTCGGAGGGAGCGTCCTCGGAGAGAGCTTCGGAGCGTGGTGTGTTCGTCGTGTCGTCGGTTTCTGGGTCGGTTGCCGACGCGGTTTCCGGCTTTTTTTCTGAAGCGGCTTCGAATTCAGTTTCCGGTGGGGGACCCCCGTCGGGCGCCAGCACGTCGGCGGGAAGCGTCAGGGGAACGGTCGTCTCGTCGTCACTCAGGCGGCGGGCGGTGCGCCGAAGGCCGGCGCGCACGGCGGGACTGCTGGGCTGGAGCAGAGCCGCGCAGCGCCAGTGCCGACGGGCCTGCTCCCAGCGCTGGCGCCCTTCGCAGGCACGCGCCAGCGCAAGGTGCCCCGTCACATGCTCCGGCGCATCGTCGACCCATTGCTCCAGCGCCGACACGTCCGCGTCGGTGGCGTCATCGTGTTCGACACGTTCGAGAAGCGCGGGGAAGTCGGGGCGAGGCATCGAAAGCGGGAGGCGTGTTGCGTAATGCGTACAACGTGAAGACAGCAACTACGGCCGTAGAAAGCGGCCTTGCGTTTCGCCGGCTGATCGACCTCTGCTCACGCGCCCCGGCCGTCTTTTTTCTCGAGACGAGGCATAAGACGTTTGTATTTTTGCCTGCATCAGCGCGACAGCGAGCTTCCCTAAACAGCATCTGCCGCCGATGTTGTTCCGTTCTCGGGGGGCGCGGCGGTCGAAGACATGCGGTGCGCCTGCGTCGCGGCGGCGCCCGTCACGAGCGCAAAGCCCGCCGCAAAGAGCGCCTGGAAGGGCAGCGCCGCCCACGCGCCGGCGGCGGCGACCCCGACGAGACCAACCGTGCTGTAGACGGCGAGCGCGCGCTCCCCCCATATGAGCAGGCGCGGGCTGCGCAGCGCGTCGGCGGCGTAGCGGCTGCTCCGCCACGACGCACGCGGCTCCTTCTCCCGGTCTCCCCCTCCGGTCGCCCCCGTCTTGGGCGTGCGCGCAAACGGAGTGTGGCGGCCCAGCAGCGCGCGCGCCACGGCCCGCGTGTTGCTGATCGACAGCCCGACGGTGCCGGCCAGAAAGAGTGGAAACCGCATCGCGAAACGCCGCGGCCAGTCGGGGTAGAGGGCGCGTTGCGCGAAGAGCTGCGCGAGGACGACGCCCGCGAAGCCGACCATGCCGACGCTGAGGGCGGCGAAGTAGAACGTCCCCGGGCCGCGGCCGATGTGTTCGAGCCAGACGAGCGCCGGGTGCGTCAGCGCGGCCAGGAGCACGAGCGGGTAGGCCAGGTGCGCGGTGAGGTGGAAGGCGCCGGCGGCTTTCACCCGGGGCGGCTGCGTCGAGCGCCAGAGCGGGCCCAGCAGCTTGCGCGCCGTTTCGATGGCGCCTTTGGCCCAGCGCGCCTGCTGTGCGCGAAGGGCTCCGAGGTGGGCGGGCAGTTCGGCGGGAACTTCCAGGTCCGGCAGGTAGCGCAGCTGCCAGCCGGCCAGCTGCGCGCGATAGCTGAGGTCGAGGTCTTCGGTAAGCGTGTCGGTGTGCCAGCCGCCGGCGTCGGTGATGCAGGCGCGGCGCCAGAGGCCGGCGGTGCCGTTGAAGTTGAGGAAGCAGCCGGCGGCCTGGCGCGCGCGCTGTTCAATCGCGAAGTGCGCGTCGAGGCCGACGCCCTGTGCTTTCGTCAGCAGGGAGTCGTCGGCGTTGAGGTGGCCCCAGCGCGCCTGCACCATACCGGTGTCCTCGCCGGCGGCCAGCAGCGCGGGTACGGTGCGACGCAGAAACGCCGGCGGCGGCACGAAGTCGGCGTCGAAGACGGCCACGAGCGAGCCGCGCGCCAGACGCAGGCCGTTTTTGAGCGCGCCGGCCTTGTAGCCGTCGCGGTCGTCGCGGTGCACGACGCGCACCTCGCGCCCGCGGTCGCGCCAGTGAGCAGCGCGGCGCTCCGCCAGCGTGGTCGTCTCGTCGGTCGAATCGTCGAGCACCTGAATCTCGAGCCGGTCGTTCGGATAGTCCAGCCGCGCGCAGGCGTCGATGAGGCGCTCGGCGACGCCCGCTTCGTTGTAGAGCGGGAGCTGCACGGTCACGACCGGCCACTCCTCGGGCGCGGGCGGGGCGTCCGCTCCCGGCGGCGTCTCCCGTAGACGCTCGGTGCGCAGATGCACGAGCGCCAGCCAGCCCCAGTGCCCCCCGTAGAGGAGCAGCCCGGCGATGGCAAAGGCGTAGAGCGCGGCGATCATGGAAGCGTGATGCGTGTTGCGTATTGCGTGAGGTTGCCCTCGACTTACCTGAAAAAAAGAGGATGCGAGCGTCAACGCTTTCGGAGCGGCGTCTGTCGGTATATCTCCAGCCGGCAGCGCTTCCGACAACAGCGGGCCTTTTTTCAAACCGACTCACCGCCGATCTTCGAAAAACATCAGCCCGCCGCGTGCGGTGCCGGTGAACAGGTCGGCGTCGCCGTCGCCGTCAATGTCGGCGAAGGCGGGCGCGGCCATTGCCGGCGCGGCCCCGCCGAGCGCCAGCGGGCCGGCGTCGTCTTCGGCGCGCACGAACTGCGGGTCCTGCGCCGTTCCCTCGTTGCGAAAGAAGACGAACCCCGCCCCCTCGGTGCCGACGATGAGATCCTGGTCGCCGTCGCCGTCCACATCGTGAAAGACGGGTGCGCTGCGGCGGTCCACCGTGACCCCGTCGAGCACGTCGTTGGCAGACTGGAACTGCGGATTACTCGGCGTGCCGGTGTTGCGGTAGAAGGTCAGCGCCCCGGCCGTCTCGCCGAGGACGAGGTCGAGGTCCCCGTCGCCGTCGAGGTCGGCGAAGGCGGGCGCCGGGTGGCTGCCTCGCTTCAGATCGGCGAGGACGGTCCCCTTTTCGGTGAACTGCGAGTCGCCCGGCGTGCCGGTGTTCTCGTGGTAGCGGAGGTGCGCGTTCCAGGTGCCCACTACCAGGTCGCGGTCGCCGTCGTCGTCGAGATCGACCAGCGCGGGCGCGCGGTCGTACGCCTCGGGCGCGAGGGCCAGCGTGTCGGCGAGGCGGAAGCGCGGGTCGGCGGGGCCGCCGGTGTTCTCGTAGCGCAGCATCGGCCCGGCGGCGCTTCCCTCCGCGGTGCCGATTTTGCTGCCCACCAGGAGGTCCTGGTCGCCGTCATCGTCGAGATCGGCCAGCGCAGGCACGCTCTCCGACCCGACGTCGATCATCGGGAGGTACTGCCGCACGCGCAGGTCGTAGTTCCCGCCCTCGGAGGTGCGCTCGTAAAAGTAGAGGTTCTTGGCGGCCGTGCGGTCGGGGTTGTAGGCCCCGCCGATGACGCCGATGAGGAGATCCTTCAGCCCGTCGCCGGTGAGGTCGCCGACGGCCGGGGCGTTGTAGCCGGTCGTCGTGAGCGGATTGCCTCGGGGAAACGGCACGGGGTCGCTTGAGAAGTTAAGGGTTTCGCAGCCGCCGCGGTTTTCCAGCAGCAGCAGCCCCGGCTCGAAGTAGTCGCCCCAGAGCAGGTCTTCGTCGCCGTCGCCGTCGGCGTCGGCGAAGGCCATCGTGTTGGCCCCGTGGCGCATCGAGCCGCCGCCCAGCGGCGTGTCCTCCAGCGGCGCGTCCTCCAGCGGGTCGTTGCCTTTCTGCGGCGGGCCGGTCGGCTGATCTTCGGGCGCGCCCGGCCCTCCGCCCGGCTGCGAGACTTGCCCGACGATCTCGATGCCGGCGAATTCCTCGGTCACCAACCGGAACTGCGGCACGTCTTCGGGACTGACTTCGCCGGTGGCCTCGTAGCGCGTGACCGTCCCGTCGAGGCGGCCGACGAAGAGGTCCGGCTTGCCGTCGCAGTCCACGTCGGCGACGTTGGGGATGTTCTGCCGGTCGCTGAAGAGCGGCTCGCCGCCGACAGTGCGCAGCGTGTCCTTCACCAACTCGAACTGCGGTGTGCCCGCCGCGCCGGTGTTGTGGTAGTAGCGCAGGTAGCTGTACGGCTGTTCGGCGAGGAGGTCCATCAGCCCGTCGCCGTCGAGGTCCACGAAGCGGAACCACTCCCCGACGGCGAGGTCACGGTAGTTGCTGGTGCGCCATGCGAAGTCGGCGGGGGCGCCGGGAACGGCGGTATTTTCGAAAAACATGACCTGCCCGCTTTCCTCCTGGAGAAAGAGGTCTTGCGCACCGTCCTCGTCGATGTCGACAATCTGCGGACGCGGCACGTTGAAGCCGCCCAGGAAGGGCATGTCGTAGGCCTCGCCGACGGCCCCCTGCACGGGAAAGGGCGCCACGCGGCGCGCGTAGCGCTGGTTTTCGTCAGCGTTTTCGCCCTTTTCCGGCACCGTCGCGAGTCCACTTCCGGCGCAGCCGGCGGCCAGGAGAAGGAAAAGAGCGAGGATGAGAGAGTGAGAGGATGAGAGGGAACGCGCGACGGAAGAAATGCTCATGCCTTCGGCTCTTTTTTCGGAATACCCACTCCCCCTTCAGTCCTTCCTACCCTCGAACCTTCCTACCAACCAGCGTTCACGGTCGCACACTCAGTCCCGAGGGGTCCCGGTCAGCCGGGAGGACGCTGACGACTTCGTTGGTGTGCGTGTCGATGACGGCGACGACGCCGCGGTTTTCCTCGCCGTAGACGGCCGGATAACGCGGCGTGTAGGCGCCGTCGACGTTGCTGCCGGTGACGTAGACGTAGCGCCCGTCGGGGCGGACGGCGCTGCCGTGCGGCTGCGCGAGCGCCTCGTGGCGGATGGTAGCGGTGACGTCGCGCGTCTCGGCGTCGATGACGCTGACGGTGCTCGCGGCTTTCTGCGGGACGTAGAGGCGGTCGCCGCTCGGCGTGTAGCTGGGATGCCAGGGCTGCCCGCCGAGCTGGAGGCTGTCGGTGACGCTCGGCGTGAGCGGGGTGTCGGGCGAGACGTCGAAAAAGAAGAACGTGCCGGAGGTCTGCCCGCCGGCGGCAAGCGTCTGCCCGTCGGGGCGGACGGCGAAGTGCACGAGCGTGTTGACGGGGCCGCCCATCGAGGTGAGCTTCGTCTCGCCGGTGGCGGCGTCGACGCCGGCAATCCGGTTTTGCGCCAAGCTGGCGATGTAGACGTGCTTGCCCTGCGGGTCCGCCGCCAGCGCGTGCGGGCGCGGAAGGAAGACGCCCACCTGTCGCAGGCTCATCTCGCTCCCGTCGAGGATGGCAAGACGCTTCGGCGGATTGACGGCGCTCATCGACCGTCCCACGAAGAGGCGCCCCGAATCGTCGTCATACTCCATCAGGCCCGGCACTTCCGTCTCGACGCGCCCGATGATCTCATTCTCGCGGTTGAGCTTGAGCACGCGGTTGGCCCCGATGAGGGAGACGTACCAGTCGCCGCTCGGGGTGACGGCCGTGTCGTGCGGCTTGGCCTTCGGGCCGAAGCCGCGCTCGGTCAAGTCGACGGTGCCGATCACGCGGTTTTCGCTCGCGTCGATGATGGTCACGAGCGCGCCGGCCTCGTTGGCGACATAGAGACGGTTTTGCACGTCGGCGTAGGGGCGCGCGCCGCCGTCGCTCCGGGCGCCGGCGTCGA
Organism: Bacteroidetes bacterium QS_8_68_15; assembly: GCA_003023245.1. The sequence goes on from PXTR01000083.1 coordinate 7,717, forward strand.
TCCAGGCGCGCCCCTCGGCGCGGGCGTGCTCGGCGACCTCCACGAGCAGGCTGTGCTCGGCGTCGCCGGGGATGACGACCGTGCCGTGCTCGGAGCCTTCGATGAGGCGCTGCCATGACGAGGCGTCCAATTCCTCGTCCTCGGTCATCAGCGGGACGAAGGTGCCTTCGATCAGCGGCTGCACGTCGCTGAACGAGGGCGCGCCGCGGTCGGCATTGCCGGTTTCGCCCGTCGCAGCGGGGCCGCCGGTGGTGGTGGTCTGCGCGCTGCCGGCGCATCCGGCAACAGCGATGAGCAGAAACGCAACGGTGAAGGCGATGCAGGAAAAGCGTCTCACGATGTGGTGGTACTGCGCGAAAGGTTCAAGACGTAGGTTTCAAACCGCGTAGGGGCGCGATGCATCGTGCCCCTACGGTTCATTAAAAAACGTTCTCCCAACAACCAAAAAGAGCGACGGGCGGGGCGCAAAGGCCACACCCGCCGCTCGATTCATCCAGAGCAACTTCCACAAGACGGCGTCACCGCGCAACGACACACCCGCTCAGAAAAGGCAGCCGTCCGCTGTCGGCGGTCCACCGTCCTGAATCCGAACGGATTCACAGGCTCTCGCGCTCGCCGGTCGTGGGCCGCAGGAGGAAGAGCCCTTCCCCGATGCTCGACACGGCCACGACGCCGTTGTCGAAGTAGGGATAGTTGCTCCAGGTGCCCGTGAAGCCGGGCGGGTCGTCGTCGCCGACGGGCGAGGTGTCGAAGTGCGCGATTTCCTCCGGGTTTTCCGGGTTGCTGATGTCGTGGACGCGCAGGCCGCTGGCGTAGTTGCTCATGTACATGCGGTTCCCCTCGACGTAGAGGTTGTGGTCGGAGGACGTCGTGCCGTAGGTGTACTGCTTGACGAGCTGCGGGTCCTCCAGGTCACTGACGTCCCAGATCAGCGTCCGCGT
>PXTR01000084.1 GCA_003023245.1 Bacteroidetes bacterium QS_8_68_15
CGGGCGGCGCGATAAGCAGCAGGGCGAGCAGCGGGAGGGCGTGGAGCGCGCGCATCGGGGCGGGGAGCTCGTTTGGGGAGGAACGGGGCGATCGTGCCTCGCAGGGTCTACGTAGCAGGGCGGCGTATGTGCCGTCCTGCGCGGAGCGGCGGCGCGCGTTGCGGGCTCCGGTCGGAATACCGCTACGACCAGCGAGCCCGGTAGGCGCGGCAGAGGCGGTGGACCATCGTCGCGTAGTGCAGCGGATCGCCCGTCGGACGCAGGTGAAAAACACTCCCACGCTCCCGCACGCCCACGCCCCCACACTCAGAGAATCTGCTCCGGGTCCGGCTCGGCGACTTCGCCCTGGTAGTCGAAGATGCTCTTGATCCATTCGATGAGCCACTTGGTCTGCCGGCGCACGTACCACTGGTCGGCGGCGCGGCGCGCGCCGAGGCCCCAGGTGGGGTAGGGGTGAATCGTGTCGGCGAGGGTGCGCAGCGGGACGTCGTTGTTCATCGCCACGGCGTACTCGCAGATCAGCTCGCCGGCGTGAGCGCCCAGGACGGAAGCGCCCAGGATCTGGCCGCGCCACTCGGTGGCGTACACCTTGATGAGGCCCTCCGGCCGGCCCTCGCAGAAGGCGCGGTCGAGCTTGTCGTAGGGAAAGCGGTACACCTCGTAGTCGATGCCTTCGTCTTCGAGCTGCCCCTCGGTGGCGCCGACGTGGGCGAGCTCCGGGTCGGTGTAGGTGACCCAGGGGACGTGGTCGGTGTCTATCGTGACGGGCAGCTTCAGCAGGGCGTTGACGGCGGCGACCTTCGCCATGTGCTCGCTCATGTGGGTGAACTGGTAGCGCCCGGTCACGTCGCCGGCGGCGTAGATGTGGCGCTGCGAGGTGCGGCACCGCTTGGATACGTCGATGCCTTGCTCGGTGTAGTCGACGCCGGCCGCGTCGAGGTGCAGCGGGTCGAGCGAGGGGCCGCGGCCGGTCGCCACCAGAAGCGCGTCGGACTCCAGGCGCTCGGTCTGGCCGTCGGCGGTCTGGATGTCGGCGTAGACCGCGCCGGTGGGGTCGTCACCGTCGGGGCCGTGCTCGCCGACGCGCTCCACCGTCGCGCCGAGGTGGTAGCGCACGCCTTCGTCTTCGAGCTGCTCGCGCAGCATCTCGGTCAGTTCCGGGTCGTCCTTGCCGAGGATGCGGCCCTCGTGCTCGACAACGGTCACCTCGCTGCCGAGGCGCTGGAGGGCCTGCGTCACCTCGGTGCCGATGGGCCCGGCCCCGATGACGAGCAGGCGCTCGGGCCGGCGGCTGATTTCGAAGAGCGAGCGGCTGGTCAGGTGGGGCGTCTGGTCGAGGCCGTCGATGGGGGGCGGGTCGGGCGCGCCGCCGGCGGCGATGACGAGGTAGCGCGCGCTGGCGGTGTGCACGCCGTCCGATTGCTCGATCTCGACGGTGTGCGGCCCGAGGAAGCGGGCTTGGCCGGCGCGCACCTCCGCGCCGAGGGCTTCGAGGTGGCGCGGGTGGTCGGCGTCGTCGAACACCTCTTTCCGCACGTTGCGCACGTGGTCCATCACGGCGGCGAAGTCGACGTCCGGCTCGCGGTCTTTTAGCCCGTAGCGCGAGCCGTGGCGTTGGCGATGGGCGGCCTTGGCGCTGGCGAGGAGCGTCTTGGAGGGAATGCAGCCTTCCCACGTGCAGTCCCCGCCCAGCTGGGGCGTGCCCTCCTCGGCGGTCGAACCGATGTGCCCCTGCTCGACGAGGAGCGTCTTGGCTCCGACGCTGGCCCCGAGGCCGGCGGCGGTGAGGCCCGCGTAAAGTAGGCCCCGCCGCCGATCATGGCGGCGATCAGGCCGTAGACCCAGAGCGGCAGGTTGCGCCCCACCGCCAGCACGTAGACGTAGGACGAGAGGTAGAAGAGCCCCGCCAGCGAGGCGGGCATGAGATAGGAGCGCCCCCGCAAGAGCCGCCGCACGACCCACCCGATCGCCGCCACGTAGAGCGGAATCGTCCCCAGGTAGATGAGGACGAACACCAACGGGTTGACGTTGTAGTGCTGCGCCAGCGTCACCAGCCCGTCTCGGATCGAGTCCCACATGGCGCGTATGTATGTGCGAGTCGGGGGCCGCTGGGGAAGAAACGGGCGCAGCTTCTTTTTTTGCGCACGCGCCGGGCGGTCCCCATTCGCAGAAGACGCGGCATGAGGATCGCAGGCAGGAGGCGGACGCGAGATCCTGCCGGGCGCGTCTCATGCCAACGACCGAACGAGGCAGAGTTTCCGCGGCTGGTCGTCAGCCGTCAGCGCATCAGCCCGGGGCGCGTGCGGGCGGTTTTTCAAAGGGAAGGCCGCCTGGTCCGCCGGCGCCCGCCCCCCGCACTCAACCCCGCTGCTCCGCCGCTTCCGCCGCGAGCGCCGCGTCGAGGGCGGACAGCAGCTCGCCGCGGTCGAAGGGCTTGCCGACGTAGCCGTCGAAGCCGGCCTCGCGGAACTGCTGCTCGTCGCCGGGCATGGCGTGAGCGGTTACGGCCACGGCGGGCGCGCCGGCGTGGTCTGGGTCGCCGCGCAGGCGGTGCAGCAGCTCGATGCCGTCCTGGTCGGGGCCGAGGTTGATGTCGAGCAGGAAGGCGTCGAAAGAGCGCTCCTCAGCGCGGGCGCAGGCGGTCTCCGAGTCGGCCACGGCCGTCACGTCGTAGCGCGTCTTCAGGACGTGCTCGGCCAGCATGCGGGTGTTTCGGTTGTCTTCCACCACCAGCAGAGCCGGGAGCGATGACGAGGCGCCGCCCGAAGCGCCCGCTTCCTCCGCGTCGGCGTTTTCCGCGACGGGGGCGTTTTTCGCAGCGTGGTCGTCGGGGGCCGCTTCCTCCGCGCCGACGGGAGCAGCCAGGCGGGGAAAGGAGACGGTGAAGACCGATCCTTCACCGGGCGTGGAGTCCACGGTAATCGTACCGTCCATCGTTTCGACGAGCCGTTTGGTAATCGCGAGGCCCAGGCCGCTGCCCTCGTGGGTGCGCTTCAGGCCGCTGGACTCCTGCTTGAAGTCCTCGAAGAGCTTCGGCAAAAACTCTTCGCTGATGCCGATGCCGGTGTCTTCCACGCGGAGGCGCACGGCGCGCGCATCGGCCTCGACCCCGACGGTCACGCGGCCCCCCGCTTCGGTAAACTTGATGGCGTTGCCGACGAGGTTGTTGAGGATGCGGTGCAGGGCCTTCGGGTCGAGCGCGGCGCGCGCCTCCGCAGCATCGTTTTGCCCGGCATCGTCTCGCCCGGGAAAGCAGCGGGCGTTCAGCGCGAGGCCTTTTTCCGCGGCCAGCGGCTGAAGCAGGGCGACGGCTTCCTCGGCTTCCTCGGCCACCGTGACTTCCTGGAGGGCGACCTCGGGGGCGCCGCCCTCGAACTGGGCCAGGCGCAGCACCGAGTCGAGGGTTTCTTGCAGGCGCTGCCCGCTCGTGGCGATGCGCTCGGCAAACTCCTCCTGCACGCCCTCCCCTTCCTCGGCGAGCACGTCGGCGAAGCCGAGAATCGAAGCCAGCGGCGTGCGCAGCTCGTGGCTCATGTTGTTCAGGAAGGACGTCTTGGCCTTCAGCAACTCCTCGGCCCGCTCGCGCGCCTGGCGCTCGGCCTCGAAGCGGCGGCTGTCGGTTACATCGCTGAAGGTGCCGGTGGTGCCGGTCACCTCGCCGGTCTCATCGTCGAAGACGAGCTGGGCGCTCACGCGAATCCACCGCGTCTCTCCGCTCGCGGTGACGAAGCGCGTCTTGGAGTTGAGATCGCGGTCGCGCGCCGCGACTTTTTCGCGGAATGACCGGTCCATCTTCTCGCGCTCCTCGGGGTGGAGGTGCTCGGTAAAGGGAGCGCCGAGGCTGTCCTCCACGGAGTAGCCCAGCGTGTCTTCCCAGGAAGGGCTCAGCAGCGTCCACCGGCCCTCCGCGTCGGTGCGAAAGATCACGTCGCGGGCGTTTTCGACGACGGAGCGGAAGCGCTCCTCACTCCGGCGCAGCTCGCGGCGGACCTGCTCGCGCTCGGTCACGTCGCGGGTGTTGGCGACGAAGCCCTCGATGGCCGGGTCGTCGGTGAGGTTGCGCACCAGCGACTCGAGGTGCACCCACGAGCCGTCGGCGTGGCGCGCGCGGCACTGAATGGTGACGACCGCGCCAGGCTGCTGCTCCATCTCGGCAAACTCGCGGCGCACGCGCTCGCGGTCCTCGGGATGGATGCCTTCGAAGACGGGCCGGCCGAGAATCACCTCGGGGTCGTGTCCCAGCACTTCGCGGAAGGACGGGCTTTCGTAGCGCACCGTGCCGTCGGGGTTGAGGATGGTCATGATGTCGGAGGCGCGCTCCACGAGCGTGCGGTGACGCTCCTCGCTTTTGCGCAGGGCCTGCTCGGCCTCTTTCTGCTCGGTGATGTCCTGCGCGACGCCCACGATGCGTTCGGGCTCGCCGTCGTCGCCGATGACGGGAAAAGAGCGGTCGCGCACCCAGCGCACCGTGCCGTCGGGCCGGCGAATGCGATATTCCGCGGGAGAGACGTGTTTTTCCTGGCGAGCGGCCCGCGCAGATTTTCCCTGGCGAACGGCTCGCGCAAACCGGCGGACGTGCGCGCGGTCGTCCGGGTGAATCGCCTCCATCCAGGCGCGCGGGTTTTCGTAGAGCTGCTCGCGGGGGCGCCCCCAGACCTCCTCGAAGGCGGGGCTGACGTAGAGCAGGTCGTGGCTCTCGGCGTCGATGATCCAGAAGACTTCCGAGACCGTCTCGGCGATCTGGCGGAACTGCCTTTCGCTTTCGCGCAGCTCAGCCTCGGCGCGTTTGCGCTCGGTCACGTCGCGCGAGTTGAGCGCCACGCCGCGTACGGCCGGGTCGTCGGTGAGGTCGCACGCCATCGTTTCGAGATGCACCCACGAGCCGTCGGCGTGGCGCGTGCGGTAGCAAGCGCTATTGAAGCCGCCGGGCTCGTCGAGCAACCCCTCGAACTCATTGCGCACGCGCTCCCGGTCCTCGGGATGGACGCGGTCGAACGGGTCGCTGCCGGCGAGTTCGTCGGGCCGGTAGCCCAGTACGCGCTCGACGGCGGGGTTGTGGTAGCGCACGGTGCCGTCGGGGTCGAGAATGCTGATGATGCCGGAAGCCTGCTCGACGAGGGCGTGGAAGCGTTCTGCGCTCGCGCGGGACCCGTTGCGGCGGCGGCGGCTTTCGAGGGCGTCCATCGCGGTGGCCGCCAGGTCTTTCAGGTGCGCCCGGTCGTCGGCGCTCATGGTGCGCGGCTGCGCGCTGAGGACGCAGAGCGTCCCGATGCGGTGCTCCTCCTCCGGCGTGACGAGGGGCGCGCCGGCGTAGAAGCGGACGTGCGGCGGCCCGGTCACGAAAGGCGCCTCGGCGAAGCGGTCGTCCTGCCGCGCATCTTCGACGACCAGCGGCTCGTCGTCGTCCCGGATGGCGTAGTGGCAAAACGACTGCGCCCGCTCGGGGGCCACCGGTGCGCAGCTGCCGTCGGTGCTGTGAAAAGACTTGGTCCAGTGCTGGTCCGCGCCGACGAACGCGATCATCGCCTGCGGCGCGTCGAAGGCGCGCGTGGCCAGCCGCGTGATACGGTCGAAGGTCTCCTCCTCCTGCGGCGTGTCGAGCACGTCGTAGCGGCGGAGGGCGCGCAGGCGCTCAGCCTCGCTACGAGAGGCTCCCGGCCTGCGCGCATCTGCGCTGCCGGGACTGCTCAGGCTGCGGCGGGAGCGGGGGGACGAGAGGGCGTGCTCACTCATCACGAAGAGGCGGGAAACGGAAGAAACCGTCGGCGGCCGGTCGTCGAAGATTGTCGGCGGTTACACATCGACACGACCGCTGCAAAAATGTCGCCAGTGTGAGCAGCGAAACGCGCCGGGCAACGAGCGCGCTGCGTGTCGGCGAAAGCGGCATACGGATCTACATGGCAAACAGGAAGGGAACGTTCCGGCGCGACGAGCGCTTCGAGACGGAGACGTGTAGAAGTTACAATCTATGTTTGATTTACCCTCGTCCGCCCGGCTTCCAGCCGTCTGCTCCCGCTCGCCCCGCTCCTTCTCGACCCCCCATTTGCCGCCCCTATGAAAGACGCTTTCGACGAAGCCCCGCGCCGCCGTATTCAGCGCCGCACCGTCGGCATCGTAGGGATGGGCAACGTCGGCGCCGCCGCGGCCTACGCGCTCTTTAACCAGCGCATCGCCAGCGAGCTGGTGCTGCTGGACCTCGACCCCGACCGTGCCGAGGGGGAGGCGATGGACCTGATGCACGGCC
>PXTR01000085.1 GCA_003023245.1 Bacteroidetes bacterium QS_8_68_15
CTCGACCACGAGACGGTGCGCCGCGCCCGCCGCCGCGCCGAACGCCGCCTGCGCGACGTGGAGCGCTACGCGCGTTCCCTCGGCTGCCGCCGCCGCTACTTGCTGGCGCACTTCGGCGAGGCGCACCCGCCGCGCTGCGGGCGCTGCGACGTATGCCTGGGCCGCCACGAGGCGCCCGTCGTCACGCCGAGCGACGAACCGGCGCTGCGACAGATCCTGCGCGCCGTGCAGGGAGGGTGCCCGCGCGAGGCGTGGTTTGCCGAGAGCGAGGAGGAAGCCCCGCCGGCGCCGAGGCGCGACGCCCTGTCCACCTGGCTCGTTCGGAAGGGCTACCTGCGCCTCGACGACCCGCTGGAGGAACGCTTCGCGCTGACCGACCGGGGCGAGCGCTTCCTGGGGCAGCAGGGATGAGCGGGCGGGCCGGTTTCACTGAGCCGAAGATGAAGCCGGTCAGCGAAACGACGTTTGCTGACCGATGGCGGACGGTGGATCGTGGGCGGCGGCTTTTCAGGCCGAGAACGTCGCCAGCAGCACCATCCGAAGCGCCGGTTCTCCGCTCATTCACCTGCTCCGTTCTCACCTCGGAACGCCGACGGCGTCGGGCGTTCGGGGCGTGCGTCGTCGCCGCGCTCGGGGCCGAAGCGCAGCGCCTTACGCTCGGCGCTGAGCGTGTCGACGACGCGGCCGTAGAGGGCGGTGTACTGCTCGGGGTGACGCACGTAGTAGGTCAGCGCCGCGCGCAGTTGGTCGCTCGTCATGCCGTAGCGGGCGAGGATCGAGTCGCGCACGGCCGGGGAAAGCGGCGTGCGCAGGGAGTCGGCCAGGGGCGGCGCGCGGCGGTCGGTCGCGTCTGCGCGCCGGCGCTGGGAGCGCGCGTCAGCCAGGTGCAGCTCCGCCAGCGCGCTGACGAGCGTCGAGTCGGCCACCGACGGGGCGTCTGAAAACGGCGAGCCGCAGGCGGCGACTGCAAAGGTGAGCAGGAGCGCGGGAGCGAGGGAGCGTGGGGGCGAGGGAGCGCGGGAGAGCAGCGACTTCATGGTGGGCGGTCAATCTTGGCGCTTTCCCTCGCAACGATCCAACAAATAACATCGCGCCCCGCGATGTTATCACGGAATGATCTTGTTGAGCTCGTACTCGATGATGCCCTCCGCGCCGGCGCGCTTGAGCTTCGGGAGGAGGGAGCGCACGTCCTTTTCCTCGATGACCGTCTCGATGGCGACCCAGTCGTCGCCGAGCGCCAGCGAGCTGACGGTCGGCATGCGCAGGGCCGGGAGCATGTCGACAATCTCGCCGGCGTCGTCGCGGCGGGCGTTGAGCTTGAGCCCCTTGCGGCTCTCGGAGCGAATGGCGCCTTCGATGAGCATGGCGAGGTTCTCGATGCGGCGTCGTTTGGCGTCGTCTTTCCAGGCGTCGCGGTTGGCGATCAGCTTCGTGTTGGATTCCATCAGCACCTCGGCGATGCGCAGGCCGTTGGCGCGGAGCGTCGAGCCGGTTTCCGTCACTTCCACGATGGCGTCGACGAGCTCGGGACACTTCGCCTCCGTCGCGCCCCAGCTGAACTCGACCTGCGCCTCGACGCCCTGTTCGTCGAGCCACTGCCGGGTGAGGTTGGTCACCTCGGTGGCGACCTTTTTGCCGTCGAGGTCCTTCATCCCGTCGATGTCGGAGGTTTGCGGGACGGCCAGCACCCAGCGCACCGGGCGCATCGAGCGCTTCGAGTAGATCAGGTCGGCGACTTCGACGACATCGTCGGAGCCGGTTTCCATGATCCAGTCTTTGCCGGTGATGCCGGCGTCGAAGGTGCCGTCCTCGACGTAGCGGGCCATCTCCTGAGCGCGCACGAGCATCGCCTCCAGCGAGTCGTCGTCGATGGAGGGGAAGTACGAGCGGCTCGACACGCTGAAGTCGTAGCCGGCGCGGTGCAACAGTTCGAACGTCGAGTCTTGAAGGCTGCCTTTCGGAAGGCCGAGGCGCAGGGTCTGCGCGCGGTCGGCGTCGTCGGCACGTTCGGGTTGCGGAGCGGGGGGAGCGTCGGGCATTTTCGGCTGAAGGTTGAAAGTTGAAGGTGAAAGGTTCTTCGGTCTGTTGACGTGCTGCTTGGGGGCAGAAGCAGCTTGGCTTGAGAACGAACAACGACCCCCCATCAACGAACTAACGAGCAGCTGTCTGCTGGTTCTGGCGCTGCCGGCGCACCTCCGGGCGCGTGCGGAAGGTGTAGGCGATGACTTTCATCTGGCGCAGAAATTCGCGCTTGTCGTAGTCGGGCGCGAAGACGGCGCCGTCGATCATGTAGAGGCGTTCTTGCTCCTGGTCGTAGAAGGTGTAGTTGACGAACGGGCCGCCGCCACCGAGGGGGAGGCGCCCGTCGTCGCTCTGCGCGTCGGTCGTGTCGACGGCCATGTACCAGGTGCCGCGCGTTTCGTAGGCGTAGCGGCCGAGGTAGTCGACTTCCTCGACGTTCAGCGTACGGCGGCGGTCGGTGTAGGCGGCGCCTTGCTGGGCGCCTTGCAGGTATTCTCCGGCCAGCGAGTCGCGCATCGAGAGGACCCAGTCGCGTGAGATCGTCGCGGGGTCGGCGCGGTCGCGGTACCACACGAACAGGCGGCGCCACGTGTCCGGCAGCTTGCGCACCAACAGCACAAAGCCGCCCTGCGCCTCTCCGGTAAAGAGGGTGTCGGTGGCGATCTGGTAGTCGTGCTGCACCTTGACGGCGAAGCCGTGGCGCGACAGGAGCGAGTCTTCGAGTGCGAACTGGCGTCCCTCCTCGAACATGTCGCTGGTCATGCGGCGGCGCGTGGCCACGTTGAGCGAGTCGCGCAGAGCCGCGCCCTGCTGGCGAATCGTTGCGGCGAGCTGGTCGGGGGTGGGAGCAGCGACGTAAAAGACCTGCTGCCGGCGGCGCCACAGGTCGGGTTGCGCGACGACAGTGCCGCCGCTGCGCTCGACGGCCTGGCGAGCCTGCTCGGAAAACTGCTGCCGCAGAAACTCCGCCTCCTGCGAGGAGGTCCCCAGCGCGCCGGCGACGAGGATGTTTTTGTGGCGTTTCACCTGCTCGAGGTTTTGCGTCGTGAGGTCCATCTGGCGCAGGTCGAAGGCCGGCTCGGGGATGGGCAGCGTTTCGATGGACTGCCCGAGCGTTTGGCGGAGGGCGTTCCCGACGGCACCGTTCCAGCGTGTGGAATCGACGACGACGGTCACTTCCCCGGAGGGCCCGGCGGCCACCGCGCGGTAGTTGGAGCCTTCGAGACACCCGGCGCTGCTCATGCCGACGAGCAACAGCAGCGCCGCCGTCAAGAGCGACCGGGCGGAAGCAACACGCATGGGAAGCGGGCCGTTTGCAAGAAAGAGCAGCCGAAAAAACGCAACGAGAAAATCGGCGCGGATTTGCCGAGGGCGTGATGGTCAGGAATCACGCCACACGCTGCTCGCCGTGTTTGAGACGGCGGGCGAAGGCCTCGACGGCGTCGAGGCGTTCGGCGTCGGGCCGGTCGCTTTCGTCCCAGAGCCGGCGCACCGTCTCGATGAGTGCGGAGCCGACGATGAAGCCGTCGGTGTGCGTCGAGAGGCGCATCGCGTCGTCGTGCGATTTGATGCCGAAGCCGACCAGGAGCGCGTTGTCCTCCACGAGCCGGCGCGCCCGCTGAAGGTAGGCGTCGACGGGAGCCGTTTCGCCGTCGGAGGCGATCTGGCTGCCGGTGAGCCCCGTGACGCTGACGGCGTAGACGAAGCCGGTGGCGCGGCGGTCGATCTCGCGGATGCGCGCGTCGGGAGTGTTGGGGGCGATGAGGTAGACGAGGTCGAGGCCGGCGCTTCGGGCGTGGGCTTCGACGAGGTCGCCTTCTTCGGGGGGCAGGTCGGGCAGGATGAGGCCGTCGGTGCCGGCGGCGGCGGCCTGTTCGCAAAAGGGCGCCGGGCCGTAGCGCAAGATCGGGTTGAGGTAGCCCATCATCAGGAGGGGCGTTTCGCTTTCGGAGCGAAAGGCGCGCACCGTCTCGAAGGCCCCGTCGAGGGTGGCGTCGTGGGCGAGGGCGCGCTCGGAGGCGCGCTGAATGGGCTTGCCCTCGGCGAGGGGGGCGCTGAAGGGCATGCCCAGCTCGATGAAGTCGGCGCCGCCGCGGTCGATGGCGCGCAGGACGCCGAGGGTGCTTCCGGGGTCGGGGAAGCCGCCGGTGAGAAACAGGCCCATTGCCTTTTCGCCGCGTTCTCGAAGGGCGCGGAACGTGTCGTCGAGGCGGTCGGGCATCGGTTGGGTTTGTAGGGGGGAATAGGTTCGTAGGGGGGGAAGTGAGCAGACGCGCAGGCGGGAGAGAACGTACACCCCCTACGCACTCACGAGCTTACACACCTCCCGGGCCGAGGATGCCGGCGTCGATTCTGGGGATAGGAAAGTTGGAGGATGTGTGGTAGGAGCGTGTGGATTTTTGCTCTAATCACTGGTCCTCATGATGCCATGGGTAGAGCCTGGTTGTCTCAGGGCAGCGGATCTTTG
>PXTR01000086.1 GCA_003023245.1 Bacteroidetes bacterium QS_8_68_15
CATGGTGGCGCTGGTGAAGGGGCGCCCGCAGGTGCTCGACCTGCGCGAGGCCATCGACGTGTACGTCGAGCACCGCCACGACGTGGTCACGCGCCGCACGCGCTACGAACTGCGCCAGGCCGAGGACCGCGCCCATGTGCTCGAAGGGCTGACGCTGGCGCTCGATCACCTCGACGCGGTCATCACGGTCATCCGCCACTCCCCCGACACCGGGACCGCGCGCGAAAACCTGATGGCCGGCACCTATCCGCCGAACCTCTCCGACGACGACCTCGACGAACTGAACGTCCCGCTGACCCCGCCCATCGACCAGCAGCAGCAGGGCGACGGCAGCGAGAACGCGATTCAGCAGCGCCTGGAGCTTCAAGAAGCCGAGGCGGCCGGTGGCGACGGCGCGTCCGACGCGCCTGAAGAGGAAGGCGCGTGGCTCTCTCGCCGGCAGGCCGACGCGATTCTGGCGTTGCGCCTCTCCCGCCTGACGGGGCTGGAGCGCGACAAGATCGCCGGCGAGTACCGCGACATCATCACCGAGATCGAGCGCCTGCGCGGCATCCTCGCCTCCCGCGAGCGGCGCATGCAGATCATCAAGGACGAGCTGCTGGAGGTCAAGGAGCAGTTCGACGACGAGCGCCGCACCGAGATCGACTACACCGGCGGCGACTCGATCAACATGGAAGACCTGATCGACGACGAGCCGGTGGTCGTCACGGTCACGCATCAGGGCCTCTTGAAGCGCACGCCGGTGACCGAATACCGCGCGCAGGGCCGCGGCGGCCGCGGCATCCGCGCCAGCGGCACGCGCGACGACGACTACGTCGAGCACCTCTTCGCCTCCACGAACCACGACTACCTGCTCTTCTTCACCGACCACGGGCAGTGCTACTGGCTGCGCGTCTTCGACATTCCCGAGGGCTCGCGCACGTCGAAGGGCCGCTCGATTCGCAACCTCATCGAGATCGCCCCGGACGACTCGCTGCGCGCCGTCTTGGCCGTGGGCAAAGACGACTTCACCGACGAGGAGTTTTTGAACAACCACTACGTCCTGATGGCCACGCGCGGCGGGCAGGTCAAAAAGAGCACGCTGGAAGCCTTCTCGCGCCCCCGCTCCAACGGCATCATCGCGATCAAGACCGACGAGGGCGACGAGCTGCTGGAGGCGCACCTGACGGGCGGCGACTCGTGCGTGGTGATGGCCTCCTCGAGCGGGCACGCCATTCGCTTCGACGAAGAGGACGTGCGCGCGACGGGCCGCAACACCCGCGGCGTGCGCGGCATCAAGCTGGCCGAGGAGGGCGCGGAGGTCGTCGGCCTCTTCACCTGCGGGGAGCGGCAAGGGCCTCGTCACGATGAACACGACCGACCGCACCGGGCCGCTCGTGAGGGTGAAGGGCGTGTCCGAAGGCGAGGACCTGATGGTCATCACCACCGCCGGGACGATGATCCGCACCGAGGTAGACGGCATTTCCACGATGGGCCGCAACACGCAGGGCGTGCGCGTGATCAACCTGCGCGACGGGGACCGCATCGCCGACGTGACGCGCCTGTCGCTCGACGAAAGTCAGGCCAATGAAGGCGAGGCCGATGAGGAAGAAGACGCTGCGGGGAGCGAGGCGTCCGCGCCGGCGGCGAACGGGCAAGCGGAATGAGGGCTCGCTGGGTGCTCGCCGAGGGGGGGACGATTTGGGGGGCGAGGGAGCGTTTCCAAAGCGCAAGCGCAGACGCCCCTTCCCACCGTCAAACCCTCCCCACCCTCATGCGCGCAAGCGCATCCTACTGCACCAACACCACCGAGCGCGTTTCCAGGAAGTCCGCTCCCTGGACGCGAACGAAGTAGACGCCGCTGGCGAGGGCGTCGGCGTCGAGCGAGAGAACCTTCTGGTCGCTGACCGGCCCCTCGAAAAACGTCCGCACGTGCCGTCCGCGCGCGTCGTGTAGCGTGGCGGTAACGTCTACCGCCTCGCCCGGCTCTACGATCAACCGCATCTGCGTGCGGCTCCGGAAGGGATTGGGGAACGCTTCCGTCAGCGCGAACGTCTCGCCCTCCGCCAGTTCCACCGTGACCTGGGTCGTGCGCGAAAAGGTGCTTTCTCCACCCTCGTTGAATTGGCGCACCAGGAACGTGTACGTCCCCGGGTTGAACACCTCGGCGGTAACGGTGAAGCGCCCTTGGCCTGTCGCCTCGATGGTTTTGGCCCGCTCGTAGTCGCGGCTGTCGGTCCCGCACGCCGGGCGGGCGCCGAAGCAACGCTCCACGACGAAGCTGTCGGCCTGGGCCGGCGTTTCCGTTTCCACGGCAAGCTCCACCTGCGCGACGCCGTCTCCGTCTCCCGCCGCTACCCCCTGCGATTCCAGTTGCAACGTGGTGGGCACCTGGTCGAGCGCCGCCCTCGCGTCGACGAAGCCGCAGCCGGTTTTGAAGTCGAATTTTCCCGAGCACTCCGTTTCGTCTTCGCCGGGGGACCGGTCGATGAAATTGCTCCTCGGCGTCATGTCGTCGGCAGTCTGCTGGAGCAGGCGGTAGAGCTGCTTGCGCGCGAGGTCGGGATTGAGGCTGCGCATCAGGGCGGCCACCCCGGCCACGTGCGGCGCCGCCGCCGACGTGCCGAAGAAGTTAGGCAGGCTCGTGTCGTCCCCGAGCGCGCCGAAGGGACTCTCCGGGAGCGCCTGGCCGAAGAACGTGTTGTCGCCCCCGTCCGGCCCCACGACCTCCGGCTTCGCGCGCACCTGCGGTTCAGGGAGGCGGTCGCCGCCGGGGCCGAAGAAAATCGGCGTTCCGCCCCGCGCGGAAAAGCCGGTGGCGACGGCGGCCTCCACCGACTGGAAGCCCGCGTCCTGCCGCTCGTCGTTGAACGCGGGCGTGTTGAACCACGAGGCCGCGCCGACCGCCGCGGCTCCAGCGGCGTTGGCGTGTCCGTAGACGGTGGAATGGCGCGCGTCGTACTCCTGCCGCGTAAGGTTGGTGTACACGACTTTGAGCAGGTCCTCCGGCGGGGGCCCGTCCGCCCGTTCGATGCCCAGCTGAAAGGTCGTGTCCGGGACGCCGTTGTCGTCCGCATCCACCGAGCCGTCATTCTCGTACTGCAAGATCTCGATGGGGTCGTTGCCGACGTTGTCGAGCGTGGCGGAGGCCACCTGGGTGCCCTCTTGGTCCAGCAGCACGAGATCCAGATCGCTCGACGCGCCGGGGCTGCTCGCCGACGTGGAGGCGTACGGCTGTGCCCATTGCAGGGTGATCGTTCCTGTACGCCCTCGCTGGAGCGTCACGCTTTGAAAGGCGTCGGTCCCGCCGCCGGCGGCGAAGTCGTGCAGCAGCCCTCCTCCCAGCGGACCCTCCACTCCGGAGCTGCGGAAGCCGGCGTCGCTCTCGTAGGAGCGGCCGTCCGAGTTGCCTGCCGCGGAGAAATAGGCCGCGCCCTCCCTTGCTACGTCGTTGACGGCCTGCGCGATGGTGCCCACCGCGAACATCGGCTCACCAAAGTAGATGATGTCGTCCACGATCACCTGCGCGCCGTCACCGTCCCCGTCGTCGTCGGCTGCGAGGCTGCGGATGTTGTTGGCAAAGCTTGCGGTGCCCTCGAACGCCGTTCTAAAGCGCTGCGCAGCGTCCGGAGCCACGTCAGCGATGATCTGCACCATCGCCCGGCCCTCGTCCGAGGGCTCTTCGCCGCTCGATGTCGCACAGTCGGACAGTTCTTGTTCGAGCACATTGGGAGGGATCTCCCCGGCCTCTTCGTCGTCGCCCGCTCCGTCCAGGCAGTCGAAGCTGTCGGAGAGCACGCCCACGGTCACGCTGTTGCCGCTCACGCCGAACCGTTCGCGGGCCTCCGCTGCTTGCAACGCCGCCACGCCCTGGCTCACGACGGGCGCTTGCTGCTGCGGCCGCCGCCGCCGACGACGAGGGCTTGCTGCCGTCCCCGCCTCGAGCGAGCGGGCCTCGCCGTCCCCGCGCACTTTCGCCAGCGAGGGGCGCGCGAAGCGAAGCTCCGCGATCCGGGCCGCCGCCGCCAGCGCCTCGACGGGCAGCCACCCGCTGACGACCGGCGCGGCGGTGGCCCCGCGCCGCAACCCCAGCGCGTCGAGCCGGGCGCGCAACCCCGACGCCTCCGCCGACGCGACGGCGTCGATGCGGACGTGTCCGCTCCGTACGGGCAAAAGCGTCTGCGAGGCCCCAAAGGCTGCTCCCTGCGCCGACGCCGCACCGCCCTGCCGGGCCTGATGGTACAACCGCGCCAGCTTCGCCCCGATCTTCGCCATCGGGCCGTCTTTGCCTTCGAGGTCGGGCCCGTGAAAGGCGCGCCGGGCGGCCTGCTCAGCGGCAGCGTCTTGCTGCTGCTGTGCCTGCGCCGCGCCGCCCGCTGCCGTGAACAGTCCCTGAGCCGCGACGAGCAGCACCAGCGCGAAGAGCGTTCGTCCGTTTGTTTTAAGCATATGTTTCGACCAAGCCTATTCGACGACCTCCGTCCGGTTCGACCGGGATGCGGCCTGCCCATTTACCGCACCAGCGTAAGCGTGCGCGTCGCCGAAAAGGTTTCGCCGCTCACGCGAAGCACGTACACGCCACTCGACAGCGCGTCGGCCTCGACGGCGAGACGCTCAGGCGTGCCGGCGGGCAGCGAGCCGTCGTGGAGCGTGCGCACGCGGCGGCCGCTCGCGTCGTAGAGCGCAGCGGTGACGTGCTGCGCGCGACGCACCGTCAGGCGCGTTTCAGCGCGTTTGCGGAAGGGATTCGGGTGCGCAACGGTGAGCCGGTACGACGCCCCTCCGAGGCCCACCTCCACGCGCGTCTGCGCCACCTGCTGCGCCGTCCCGTCGGTGTCCACCTGCACGAGGCGGAACGTGTGCGCGCCGGGGGCGACGTCCTCGACGCGGTGCTGGTAGTCGAGGGGGCGGCTGGAAGCGCCGCCCGCCGCCTGCGTCGATTCGGCGCCGACCTGCTCGAACGAGTCGTTCCCGCCTTGCTTTTGCAGGATGCGAAAGCGGTCGTTTTCCGTCTCCGAGAGGGTGGTCCACGTCAAGACCACCGCCTCCTCGTCCACGACCCCGTCGAAGTCGCCGGCCAGTTCCACCGGGATGGCCGCCTGCTCGGCGTTGACGAGGCCGCAGCCGCTGTGAAAGTCGAATTTGTCCGTACAGATCGTCTGCGTGGTGGCCGTGCGATTGGCCGTGTAGCGCGAGTCCATGCCCGTCGCCGAACTCTCCAGTTCGGAATAGATCGCCTCCGGATCCGAGCCGTCGGGGCGCGCCTCGCGGAAGAGCGCCGCCACCCCCGCTGCGTGCGGAGCCGCCGCACTGGTACCCGCGAAGTTGGGGTAGTCGTCGTCTTCGTTCGGGAAGCTATCGCTGATGTCCCTCCCGAAAAACGTGTTGTTCGTCAGGTCGGGGGCGACGAGCTCGGGCTTGCGGCGCACTTCGGCGCTGCTCTTGCGGTTGCCGTTTTTGTCGTAGAAGATAGGCGTGCCTCCAAGCGCGGAGAAATACCGGATGACCGGCGGGCTTTCCCCGAACGGCGGCGTGCGGTCGTAGCGCGCCGCACCGACCGCCTCGGCGCTGTCGGCGTTGGCGTGGCCGAAGAGCGTGGAGAAGCCCGTGTCGTGTTCGCCCGCGCCGTCCACCGGGACGCCGCCTCCCCCGATGATG
>PXTR01000087.1 GCA_003023245.1 Bacteroidetes bacterium QS_8_68_15
GATGCGCGGGGGCGTGCCCGTCTTGAGGCGGCCGCTCTCGAAGCCCAGTTCGTGCAGGTCGCCGGTGATGCCGCGCGTGGCGCGCTCGCCCATGCGCCCGCCGCCGAAGTTCTGCTCGCCGACGTGGATCACGCCGTTGGCGAAGGTGCCGGTCGTCAGCACGACGCTCGGGGCGAAGTAGTCGTGGCCGAGCTGCGTGCGCACGCCTTCGATCTCAGCCGTGCCCTCCTCAGGGTCGCCGCTGGTGAGCAGGTTCGTCACCTTGTCGGCGCGCATGTGGAGATTGTCGATGGCCTCCAGCTCCTGTCGCACAGCGCGGGCGTAGGCGCGGCGGCCGGTCTGCGCGCGCGGGCCCCAGACGGCGGGGCCTTTGCTGCGGTTGAGCATCCGAAACTGAATCCCCGCGCGGTCGGTCGCCTTGCCCATCACGCCGCCGAGGGCGTCGATCTCGCGGGCGAGGTGGCCCTTGCCAATCCCGCCGATGGCGGGGTTGCAGCTCATCTTGCCGATGGCGTCGAGCTTGAGGGTGACGAGGAGCGTCTCGGCGCCGGTGCGGGCGGCGGCGGCGGCGGCCTCGGAGCCGGAGTGCCCGCCGCCGACGACGATTACGTCGTAGTGGAAGTCGTCTGGCATGGCAGTCTGGGGGTTGGGGTTTCGGGTTGTTCGGTTGGCAGGCGCTCTGCTTTTCGCGCTTGCTTGCTGAACGAGGACGCGGCGCGGGCGGTCCCGGCCGCGCAGGAGAACGTCGCCGCGCTCGTTTGGCATCCAGACGGCGTGCTGTGTAGCTTGAAGAAAGCAGAACGAGCAATCACGAACAGGAACGTCCGACGGCATGAGCCTTCCCGCAGGCGCTTCGCCTTTTCGCCCGAACGCCCGTGCCGGGGGGCCGGCCGCGCTCCTCGGGGGCGGCGCGCTCGTCGTGGGGGCGGCGCTGTTCGTGCTGGCCGCCGGCGGGTGCGCGTCCTCGCGTCCGGCCGCCCCGGGCGAGGGCGCTCCGTCGGCACAGCAGCTCGACTCGCTGCGCGCCCGGAACCAGCGCCTGCGCGAAAACAACGCCGCGCTGCGCGACTCGCTGCGCTTTCGGCGGGACGTGGAAACGGGGCGCTACTACCGCCGCGTGCGCGCCCTTCGCGACCGCCTCGGCCGCATGAGCTACGCGCTGACGCAACTGCGCGAGGGTGGGCGCACCGCCGAGGTCATCGAGGCGGACGCGCTCTTCGAACCGGCCAGCGCCCGCCTCACCGCCGCCGGGCGCACGCGCCTGGACACCCTCGCCGCCCGCCTGCAGCGCACCTATCCCGAGCGCCGCTTTCGCGTCGAAGGCCACGCCGACGGCGCCTCGCTCAGCGCCGAGCTGCAAGAAACCTACGCCAGCAACTGGGAGCTGTCGGCCCTGCGCGCAGCGGCGGTGACGCGCCACCTCACCGCCGGCTCCGACGGCTTCGACAAAAAGCGGTTGGCCCTCGCCGCCTTCGCCGACACCCGGCCCGTCGCCTCCAACGAAACGGCCGCCGGGCGACGCCGGAACCGCCGCGTGCGCGTCGCCGTGCTGCCGGAACCGCGTGCCTTCTCCAACGCCGAAGAAATGGACTGGTGACGACACCAACGCGGAAATCGCTCTCTCGTGAGAAGAGCGCTCCTCAACTGAAAAGCCTCTTCCATGTCTGATTCGACGCATCCCGCCGGGCGCACGCGCAGCCGGCTTTCGGCGGTCGTGGTGGTGCTGCTGGTCGGCGGGCCGCTCGAGCTGACGGCGTCGGTGACGATGCCGCTGGCGTTTGCACTCTTCCCGGTGGCGCTGACCATATCGAGCAACGCTTGCCAACGCTGGACTCGTAGCAGCAGTGATCCTCTATTCTTTCCCCTTCCCCCGACGAAATGAGCGACCCGACGGCTACGACACTCACCCCCGGCGTCACCGAGCGCGACCACCTGCGCGGGCGTGTCGCTGCGCCGATGACGCTGGTGCAGTTCGGCGACTACGCCTGCCCGCACTGCACCGAAGCGCACCCCATCGTGCAGCAGCTCATGGACGCTACCGGCGGGCAGGTCCGCTTTCTCTACCGCCACTACCCGACGGTCAGCGCCCTCTCCCGCCGCGCCGCCGAAGCGACCGAGGCGGCCGCCGAGCAGGACGCGTTCTGGAAACTGCACGACCTGCTGAGCGCCATGAGCGGCGACTTCGGCGAGGCCGACCTCCTCGCCGCCGCCGAAGCCATCGGCCTCGACCCCGACCGGCTCCGCGCCGATCTCGACGCCGGCACCTACGCCGAGCGCGTCGACGACGACCTCGACAGCGCCCGCCGCAGCGACGTGAAAGGCACGCCGACCTTCTTCGTCAACGGCCGGCGCTACGACGCCGACCTCGACGCTGACGCCGTGCTCGACCGGCTCGAA
Organism: Bacteroidetes bacterium QS_8_68_15; assembly: GCA_003023245.1. Next base: position 2,398 of record PXTR01000087.1, read on the forward strand.
GGGACCAATCCGCGGCAGAGCGTCATGGCGCGCGCCTACATGCAGCGGCTGGAGGGCCTGCTGGGACGCGCCGGGCTGTTTTGAAGAACGGCGGACCCTGGACGACGGACGGCAGTCGTTCGGCACGCCGGGGATGGCGACGAGGGCGCCCTTCCACCAAAAAACCGCCCCGACCCGTTGCGGGCCGAGGCGGTGGGCCGGATCGAAAAGGAACACCGCGTCAGGCGGCGACGGACTCGCGCTCGCTTTCGGGCACGGGCGCGATCTCGAAGCGCGTGCCGTTGTCGCCGGGATACGGCTGGTGGTGGTCGTGCTGGTTGGTCCAGATCTCCTGCGGGATACCCTCGGGAAAAGCGTCGCAGACCGCGTCCTCGCGGCCCGAGCGGTCGAGGTGCTGGCAGGAGAGGCACATCGGCTGAATGTCGTGGCTCATGGCAGGAACGGGAATGGGGGAAAGGAAAGGCGAGGCCGTGTCATGTGAGTCGCCCGCTTGAATGCGCCGCGGAAACGGGGAGATCCCGCCCGGGCCGAGTTTGGAAGCGGTCTAAATACGTGCGCCCCTTGCGTTTAATCAATCCAAATAGGCGCGCCTGTTTTTCTGAAAACAGCGGCGACCGAGCCGGTTCTTTTCACAGACCTTCCATTGGCTTCCCATTGCGGATGTCAGGCGCGGCCGTTTTATTTAGACCGCTTGTAAACAACCGTTTTGCGCCCGGCCGCCTCGCTTCGATGACGATGTCTCGATGACGATGTCTTCCTTTCACGCCTTTCGGAAAGCCGCGCCCTGCTCGCTCGCCCTGCCGGAGCACCCGCGCCCGGAGGCGGCGACGTACAAGTATCTGCTGCGCGGCAAGGGCTGCACGCTGGGCGTCTTGTTCGAGGACTCGACGCACGTCTACTTCGAATGGCTCACCGAGGAGGGCCGCCCGGTGGCCTACGGGCGCGACATTCGCTACAAGGCGCGCCCCAAGCGGGTCTTCGCGCGCCTGATGGCGGCGGGCGTGTGGCAGCCGGAGCTGTGCAAGGGGCAGGCGGAGGAGCCTCGCCGCAGCGGCGTCCCGACGAGGTGACGGCGGCGGCGGCGGTCGTCGGGAGCGGCAACAGGGGGGCGCTTGCGCGGAGAGGGAGCATCGGCTATCCTTACGGGTGTGGCCTTCCTCCGGATGGAGCGAACCGTGCTGGGCCGGAGCACAGGTCGCCGCCCCCCGTCTCTCTCTCCGCCGCTGCTGCCTCTCGCCGCCTCCCATGCGAACGCGCTTCGCTCCCGTCCTGCCGCTCGTGCTGGCCCTTGCCGGGGCCGCGCTCGCCTCCTTCTCCTCCGCCGGCTGCGGGCAGTTGCCTCAAGAGCGCCCTCCGGTCGAGCGGCGCCTCCGTCGTCGCCGACATCGACCACGCCGCCCACGCCGGCGGCGACAGCCTCCGTCCCACACGGCTTCTGATGTTCGGCAACCCGCAGTTGGGCACGCCGCTGATGCGCAGCGTGCGCACCGCCGGCCTGGACCTGCCGCAGAAAATCCTGATCTGGGAAGGGGCCGACGACTCCACGCGCGTCACCTATAACGCCCCGAGCTACCTGACGGCGCGCCACGAGGTCGCGGGCGTCGGCTCCTCGCTGAACCGCATGGGCGGCGCGCTGGCCGACCTCGCCGAGCAGGCCGCCGGGCGCGTCCCCGACACGACCGCCTTCAACGCCGACAGCATTGCGGCTGGGGGCGGGCTGGCGATTGAAATCAGCGACTTCGGCGTCGCCGAGACCTACGAGCGCCTCGAGCAGGCCGTGCAGTCGCGCGCCGGCCTTTCGATTAGGGCTCGCCTCGACCACGCGCAGAACGCCCCCGTCGCCGCCGACGGCGACAGCCTTCCGCCCACGCGCCTGCTCGTGCTCGGCAACCTCGACGCGGGCACGCCGCTGATGCGCAAAGCGCCCACGATGGGGATCGACCTGCCGCAGAAGATGCTCGTCTGGGAAAGCGACGACGACAACACGTTCGTCTCCTACAACGAACCGGCGTACCTGGCGCGCCGCCACCAGCTGGCCGACACGACCGGCCTGGACCGCATCGCGCAGACGCTCGACGCGCTGGTGCGCGACGCCACCTCCGACGAGCAGGACGCGCCCTCCGACCGGTAGGAAAGTGCTGCGCACGTAGCCGTCTTCGTCACGGCAGCAGCGAGGCCGCCGGTCCGAAAGGGGCAAGGGCAATGGTGCCCCCCCGCAACCCGAAACACGAAACCTCAACCCGTGCTTTGCATGGCGGCGGCGAGGCCGTTGAGGCTCAAAAAGAGCGCCTGCCGCAGCCGGGTGCGTTGCTCTTCGCTGCCACCGTCGCCCTCGGCGCGGCGGAAGCGGCGCATCAGCTCCACCTGGAGCAGGTTCAGCACGTCGGTGTAGGGGTTGCGCAGGGCGATGGATTTTTTTAGCACCGGGGCGTGGTCCATCAGCGCCTCTTGCCCGGTGATCTCCAGGAGCGCCTCGCGCCCGGCGTCGTAGTCGCCTTTGATCGTTTCGTGGAAGGAGCGCCCGTCTTCGGGGAGGGCTTCCTCTGCCAGTTCGTCGTAGTGGCGGGCGATGGCGAAGCGCGCGCGGGCCATCTCGCGGCGGGCGCTGTCGGTGACGGCGCGGAAGAAGGTCCACTCTTCGTACAGTTCACTCAGGCGCTGGGTCTCGTCGCTCGAAAGCTCCGCGAGGGCCGCGCCGGTGCCGTACCAGCCGGGCACGATGTAGCGCGGCTGCGTCCAGGAGAAGACCCACGGAATCGCGCGCATGTCCTCGAAGTCGATCCCTTCGCTTCCGGAGGCGCGCGAGACGGGCCGCGAGGCGATGGGCAGGTGGCTGATGTGCTCGATGGGCGTGGCGGCGGTGTACCACGGCCAGAGCGCCTCGTCGTCGATGAGGGCGCGGTAGGCCGCGCGCCCGCGCTGGGCGATGTCGTCGAGGAGCGCGGCGTCGTCTGCGGTGGGGGCGGAGACGGTTTCCTGCACGAGGCGGTCGTCGGGGCTCCGTTCCGCCTCGGCGGTGGAGAGCAAGACGGCGCTGGTGATCTGCTCGAGGTGGCGGTGCGCGATTTCGCCGAGGCCGTAGCGGAAGGAGATCACTTCGCCCTGCTCGGTGAAGCGGATGCGGCCGTTCTGCGCGCTGCGCGGCATGGCGCGGATCGCTTCGTGCGCGTGCCCGCCGCCGCGGCCCACCGTGCCGCCGCGCCCGTGAAAGAGCCGCCCGTCCACGTCGTGCTCGCGGCAGACGCGCCCCAGCGCCCCGATGGCGCGGTGCAGCGCCCAGTTGGCCGTCCAGTAGCCGCCGTCTTTGTTGGAGTCGGAGTAGCCGAGCATGATTTCCTGAAAGCCCTCCCGCGCCTCCAGGTGCGCGGCGTAGAGGTCGTCAGTGTAGAGCTCGGCCATGCGGTCGTCCGCTGCGGCGAGGTCGTCGATGGTCTCGAAGAGCGGGACGAAGTTGAGCGCGGAGTCCACGTTGCCGTCGTCCCACGTCCACAGCCCCGCCTCCTTCGCCAGCAGCATCGGCTCGAGCAGGTCGCTCGTGGCGTGCGTCATGCTCACGATGTAGGCCCCCACGATGCGTTCGTCGGCCTCGTGGATCTCTTTGATCACGTCGAAGGCGTCCATCACGCGCTCGGGCACGCCGGAGAGGGCGGCCCCGGCCGGGGCGAGCGGGCGCGGATTCTGAAGCTCGCGCTTGAGCACGGCGAGCTTGTCCTCCTCCGAAAGCGCGGCGTAATCGTCCTCGGCTCCGGCGCGGCGCAGGAGGGTGGCGACGGTTTCCTCGTGGAGGCCGCTGTGCTGGCGCACGTCGAGGGCGGCGAGGTGAAAGCCGAACGTGCGCGCCCGAACGAGCGTGTCTTCGAGGCGTCCTTCGTAGGCGGCGTCGCCGAGGCCGCTCTCGGCGAGGGCGTCGGCCAGGAGCTTCAGGTCGTCGGCGAACTGCTCGCTGGTGTAGGCCAGCGCCGGGAGCGCGTCTTCGTCTTCATCGAGGTCCGCCTGCATCGCTTCGAGGCGGGCGATGAGGTAGGAGAGCTTCAGCCGGAAGGGTTCGCGGTCGTACTGCCGGCGCTGCTTTTCCGGAAGATCAATCGCCGCGGCGTCCTCGGCGATCGAGTCGGTAAGCGCGGCGGGCACGTTTCCGGCGAGCAGGCGCTCCGAGAGGCTCAGCTCGCGGCGCAGGGCGCGCAGGTCGTCCAGGTGCAGGCGCAGGGCGGCCGCGCGCTGGCGGCGGGCCGTCTCGCGCGTGACCTCGGCGGTCACGTTGGGGTTGCCGTCGCGGTCCGAGCCGATCCATGATCGGTAGCGCAGCGGCACGTCGATCGCGTCGGTCAGGTCGGCGGCGCGGGCCTTCTCGCCGTAGCAGTCGGTGAGGGCGTGGCGCAGGTCGGCGTGCAGGCGCGGGACGGTTTCCCAGATGGTGCGCTGCAGAAAGTAGAGCCCCTGGCCGACCTCTTCGCGCACGGTGGGCCGATCGGCGCGCACCTCGTCGGTGCCCAGCAGGAGGGCGATCTGCTGGTAGAGGTCCGCCTGCGCCTCGGTGCGTTCCTCGGGCATGGCCTCGCGGCTCTGAAGCCTCCGCAAAAGCCGCCCCACGTGCTGCTGCTTCTGGAGCACGCTCTGGCGGCGCGCTTCCGTGGGGTGCGCCGTGAGGGTGGGCTGAATGTCGAGCCGGTCGACGAAGCCGAGCACCTCGTCGAGGGTGTGGTCCTCCTCGTAGAGCTGGTACACCGCGTCGGCGATGGACTCGGGGCGGGCCGGCGCGCTCCGGCCGTCGGAGGCGTTGGCCCCGGCGCGGGCGCGCTCCCGGTTGATGCGGATGATCTCCTGCTGCTCGGCCTGGTTGGCGAGGCGGAAAAACGCGGTGTAGGAACGCAGGAGCCACGTAATCTCATCGAGGTCGAGGTCCGCGATGCGTTCGGCCGCCTCCTCGCGCAAGTCGGGATCGCCCTCGGCGGCGGCGCGCTTGCAGGTCTGGCGCAGCTCCTCGACGAGGCGGAGCGTGTCTTCGCCGGCCTGCTCGCGGATGGCCGCGCCCAGCATGGCGCCGGTCAGGTTGATCTGGCGGCTCAGCGGGGCGGAAACGCCCGTGCCGGCGACCTCCACGTCTTCGATGGGGACGCCGTAGGCGTGCTCGGGCGACGGCGGGGGCGGCGGGGCGTCGGGAACGTCGTTCACGGTCGGCGAAAAGCGGGGTGCGGGCGAAAGGAGGGCGAGGGCGGTGTGCTGGGGGTCCTGCACGGGGTGCGCCCCGGCGCGCATCGGTTCGTTCGGGCAGCGCAGGGCCTCTCTGAAAAAACACAACAGCGCACTCCCATGCCAACCGCTGCGGACTCCTTCTTCCCTTCACCGACAGCTCCTTCGACAACACCCCGCTCACTGCGGGCGACCTCCACGAGCACCTCATGCGGGCCAAGCGCGCTCACGAAGCGGAGCGAGCTCGACAAACAGCCAATCGAATTATATTTAACATTTTGTTAACAAAAACGGCTTTTTATTCTTCGCAGGTGGGGGCATATTGGAGTTGCATCCGCGCTCTCTGCAATTTAAAGTAATTCCGCCCTTATGTTCGTTCGCTCCCGCGCCGCTCGCGCTTCGCATTCTTTTTTGTCCAAGGCCGTGTTTGCGCTGCTGATCGGGGGGCTCTTCGCGGCG
>PXTR01000088.1 GCA_003023245.1 Bacteroidetes bacterium QS_8_68_15
GCTCGGCAGGACGCTGCCGGCCGCCTGTGCGCGCATCGAGTCGCGCAGCAGCAGCGGCAGGTGCTCCTCGAAGTAGCGCGCCTGCGAGGCCGGCGAGTGCGGCGCGCGCAACCCGTCATCACTCGGGTCCACCCACGTCCCCAGCGCCCCGATGCCGGCGCGTACCGAGTCGGCGGGCACGGTCGTGGTGTCGGTGCGCGCCTGCTGCCAGCGGCGCAGCAGCGCCTGCGGGTCCTCGCGGTTGAGCGCATCGAGCAAGGTGAGATTCGCCGCGCCGGTGCAGCGGTCGTGTTCGATGAAGGGCGTCTCGTAGTAGGTGCGCACGCCGGACGGCCCCTGCTCCTCGGCGCGCTCGGACAGTTCGGCGAGCGCTTCGCACACGCGCGGCACGCTCGTGTCGCTGCGGCTGAGGAGACCGAAGTGACGGGCCGACGGGTGGCGACGCGCGGCGAGCAGGGCGCGCTCCAGTTCCCAGCCCAGGTCCGGCAGCGCCTCGTCGAGTTCGCCCGCCGACAGGTAGGCCGCCGGGAGGTCTTGAAAGAGACGCAGGCGCAGCGTGTCGGCGGCGTCGAGCAGCGCCTCGCGGCGAATCAGCGGGGTGCGCACCGCCTCGACGCCGGCCTTCCGCATCCGCCGAAGCGCACGCACGGCCTGCGCCTCGTCGGCGGGCGGGTGCCACACGACCCCGCGCAGGGGCCGATCCCCCGGCGGAGCGTCGAACTCGGGCGGCGGGCCGGCGGGCGCTTGTCGCGTGGTGTCGGCGGCGGCGGGCGCTTGTCGCGTGGTGTCGGCGGCAGCGGGCGCTTGTCGCGTGGTGTCGGCGGCAGCGGGCGCCAGCACCGAAAGCAGCAACACCGGGAGCAGACGAAGCGGGCGCATGAGCGAGCGAGGCGCGAGCAAAGTGACCAGTATCGGCGACAGGGAAACCGCAGCGGCGTCAACGGCATGATACGAAAGAACGCCCGACGGTGCGAACCGTTTTCGCCCGTCTTCCGCTGCGACGGGGCTCGTTTCCTCCCTCGCTATTACGCACGTGTCACGATTGGCCGGCGCTCCGTGTGCACGCGGCGTTTCTCGGTTGGAGCGCCCGCCGCTGGCTTTTTGTTTGCGAAGCCCCCGCATGGGGCGACCGGCCGCCGAAGCGCCGACGAACCCGTCGAAGCGACCGGGCGTCCTTCCGCTGCATTTTTCCATCAACGGCTTTCCACTGCAATGAAGACGTTTTTCTCTTCCTCACGGACCCTGTTTCCCCCCGCTCTGCTCGCTGTGCTGCTGGCCGCCGCCGCTCCGCAACAGCAGGCGCGCGCCCAGGCGCAGATCGAACTCGGCCCGCGCGTAGGCTACGAAATCGAACAGCTCAACGAGCTATCGGTCGGCGCGGACTTGCGGGCGAGTACCGCCGCGCTGCCCTTTCAGATCAACGGAACGTTCGACTACTACTTCGCCAGCGAGGAGTTCGACGCCAGCGACTTCGACGACGGCGACGAGCGCGAAAACGCCTTCATCGGGGCCGAAAGGGTCTTCCGCTTCACGGCCAACGCGCTCTACGAAGCGGGTCTCGACAATCAATACTTCACGCCCTACTTCGGCCCCGGCCTCTCGGTCACGCGCATTTCCTACGTGGACGAGTCCGTGGATGTATTCGGCGACGACAGCACCACCGACCTGGGCCTCAACGCCGTCGGCGGGGCGGAATTCGGCCTCGGCGGACTCCGGCCCTTCGTGCAGGCCGAGTTCGTGTTGCTTGGCGACGCCGAACCCGTGCAGCTGACTGCCGGGCTGCTCTTCAACGTCGGCGGGAGCTGATCGCTTTGCGCGCGAGTCGAGCGGGAACGCCGCTCTGACGGAAACGCTCGCTCGAACGCCTCGCTGCCGGTCGGCGGCGGGGCTTTTTTATTTTCACATGTTCGCTCGCGCGGCACGCAACTCGCCGGGTTTTGGTTTGGCTCACGAATTTGCTATACTTGGAAGTGTGCATAGCGAAAGCGTTGGGCTGGAGGGGCCTTCCCGCGCCTCGAACGCTTTCCCGTCTTCTCGCTCTCTTTGCGCCTCCTCGTTCGCCTCATGACAGCCCGAAGTCGCCTCTGTCTGCTTGTCGCTTTGCTTTTGCCCGTCGCCCTTTCGACCGGCGGCTGCCTTGCCTCCGCCCAGTCGCCCGTCACCGGCAGCCTCTTCACGGACGCGCGGGGGCCCGTGGCAGCTACCGCCAACGCTACCTCGCCGGAGTCCCCAAAAACAGGACGAGCCGAAGCCGTCTCGGTCCTCGGGCTGATCGGGACCGGTGACGCGAGCATCGAAGCGGCCATGGACGACGGCGACATCTCGGAAGTGCACTACGTCGATTACAAATCGGAAAACATCCTGGGCATCTACGCGACGTACACGGTGGTCGTACACGGAGAATGAGCGAGCGCGGCCGCACCGCGACCCGGTTCACGTTGCGATCCGCTTCGCGTCATGTGTTTTCGTCTTTCGGAGTCCCCCTATCGCTCATGCGACTTCGCCCGGCCGGCTCCTTTCGCCTGATGTTGCTTCTGGTCGCCGGGTTGTCGGCGAGCGGCTGCGCCTCCACGAGCGGGAACGTGAGCGTCGAGGTCAACCCGTATGCCTACGCCGCCTCCAGCAGTACGCCGGCCCAGACGCCCGTTCAGGGCGTGCTCTACACGGACGCGCGCGGCCCCGTCGCCGTCACGGCCGACACGACAGCCGCTCTCGACGACCTCGACGAGGGCGAAGCCAGCGCGGAATCGATTCTCGGTCTGGTAGGCACCGGCGACGCGAGCATCGAAGCGGCGATGGACGACGGCGACCTTTCCCGGATCCACTACGTCGACTACGAAACCGAAAACTATCTGGGGATCTACGCCAAGTTCACGGTAGTCGTCTACGGGGAGTAGCTGCTTTCGAAACCCCTGCTCCTCTCGGCGGTCGAACGTCGTGCGCACTTGCTGATCCGACGGGAACCGCGCGCGGCATCCCGCCCGCCGCCGCTCCCGGGCGCGTGCGCTCCGCTCTGTCCGCTTTTCGTACCGAGACCGCCTCTTCGCCGTGGGCTTGTGGTCCTTTCTGAAGCGTTCCGTTGCCCTCCACGACGATCCGCCGGCGCCCGAACCCCGAACGAGGACGTACGCGGGGGAAACGGGCCTCGTCGAGATCACCGCGCCCGCCGCGCCGGGATGCCCGCCGTCCGCTGAAGAGCAGGCGCACCACCGGTTCCTCACGGCCAACTGGCCCAGGTTGGCCGCCGCGGCCTACGCCGGCTTCCGGCGCCACGGCATCGGAATGGTCGTGATTGAGAAACGCCCGCGCGAGACGCCGGCTGTGATCGACGCCTTCGAGCCGCACGACCTCGCCTACGCCACCGGCATGGGCATGTGGACGCAGCGTCCGCCTCACAGCAGCGCCCCCGACTGGCTCGACGAGCAGTTTCAGACCTACGAACCGCTCGAAGCCGGCCTCTTTCTGTTTCGCTCCGGCGCAGACGCCGACCGCCCCCCGGACGCGCCCCACCGGCCGCCGCGCCCGTACCACGCCGCCGGCACGCCCGCCCCGCCCGACGCGCTCGATCAGGCCCGCGCGCCGTTCAACTAAGGAATGCGGTGCAGATAACTGCGATGATCGTCTGGCCGCTTCCAAAAGGTATCAAGCTTTCAGAGACGAAACGTATTGCGTAAAACGTATTGCGTGATGCAGCTTCAAGGCAAACGTGGTGAGTCGGCGCCGACCGCCAATCACAGAGCAGCACGAAGTACGCAAATGGCTGAGAGCTTTCGCCTCAGTTGATTGCGCCGGCTCTCGAACGCGCGGCCCATGCTTCGGACCGAAAATCCGAAACCCTCACCCCGAACCGTTTTCACTCCTCTTCCGCCAGTCGCTCTTGCAACTGCGCGCTTTCCTCTTCGGTGGCGGGGCGCACGATGGCGATGGCCCGTTGCTGAAGGCTCTCGCGCAAAACCGGGTCGCGCACCTCCTCGGCGGTGATGAGCGCTTCCTCGCCCGGCCCGATGTGCAAGATGCGCGTCGCCATCGAGACGCGCACCGATTGGTCGTCGGTGTTTTTGATGAGCATGCCGCGTCGATCTCGGTCGGCCATAGCATCCTCCGGGGGAAAGTGCTGGGAGTGCGGAGTTGCGCGCCCGCCTGCTTCAAAGGATACAACACACCACGCTGTCTTAAAGCCCCGAAGCGCCGATAGCGGGTCTCGGCCGGCGCTTTCACAGGATTCTCGAATAGACGAACGGGTTCTCTCCCGCTGTGCTTTTGGCCGTCTCCGCTCTGCGCAACCGACTGACGCGCCTCGGGCGCCGGGTGAGCTGGGGCCTCCAAGACGTGCTCTACCCGCCGCGCTGCCTCGGCTGCGGGGCGCGCACACCGGGCGACGGCGAAGCGGAAGCGCCGCTGTGCGCCTCCTGCCTCGCCGGCATCGAGCGCGCCCGACCGGCGGCGGTGCAGCAGCGCCTCAGCGAGCTGCCGGAAGCTGCGGGCGTCTTCGCAAGCGCCTTTGCGCTCTGGCGATTCGACCCCGACGGCGTACTTCAGGCCCTCCAGCACGCGCTCAAATACCAGAATCGCCCGCGCTACGGGGACGCGGCGGGACGGTGGATGGGCGACGCCCTGCGCGCGGAGCGTCCGCACGGCGGGAGCGCGCTCGCGGCGGTCGTGCCCGTGCCGCTGCACCGCACGCGCCGGCTGGAACGCGGGTACAACCAGAGCGCCCAGCTGGCGCGCGGCGTCGCCGAACGCCTCGACGTCCCCGTTCGCCCCGATGCCCTCGCACGCCTCCGCCCGACCCGCTCGCAGACGCATCTCCCGCGCCGCGCGCGGTGGCAAAACGTCGCCGGCGCCTTCGCCTCCTCGCCCAACCCGCCGCTGACCGGCCCCGCTCTGCTCATCGACGACGTGCTGACGACCGGCGCCACGGCGACGGCCGCCGCGCAGGCGCTGCGGCGCAATGGCATCGCCCCGGAGGTTCACCTCGCCACCCTGGCGCTGGCCGCGTGAGCTCCCCAAGCCGCTCGACATAGGCGCCCTCAATGCGAATGACTGACGCG
>PXTR01000089.1 GCA_003023245.1 Bacteroidetes bacterium QS_8_68_15
GGGCGTCGTGCCCGTGCCCGACGCGCGCGTCGAGCGCCTCGGCGAGCTGGCCGGTTCAGAAGAAGCCGTGCCCACCAGCATCGAGTTCGTCGACATCGCCGGCCTGGTCGAAGGCGCCTCCGAGGGCGAAGGCCTCGGCAACCAGTTCCTCGGCCACATCCGCGAGACCGACGCGCTGGTGCACGTGGTGCGCTGCTTCGAGGCCGACGACGTGGCCCACCCCTACGGCCGCGTCGACCCCGAGCGCGACGTGGAAGTCATCAGCACCGAGCTGTTGCTGAAAGACCTCGAAACGGTTCAGCAGGCCGCCGAAAAGGCCGAGCGCGCCGCCAAGAGCGAAGACAGAGACGACCTCGCGCGCCGCGACTTCACCGCGCGCCTGCTGGAGCACCTGGAAGCCGGCGAGCCCGCGCGCGCTCTCAACATCGGCCGGCCGCAGGAGCAGGAATGGCTCGACGAGCTCTTTCTGCTGACGGCCAAGCCGGTGCTCTACGCCGCCAACGTCGCCGAGGAGGACCTGCCCGCCGGCGAAAACGGACGCGCCAACGAGCACGTCGAGGCCCTCCGCCGCCTGGCCGACGAGCAGGGCGCGCGCACCGTCGTCTTCAGCGCCGAGCTCGAAGCGCAGCTCGCCGAGCTGGACGCCAGGGAGCGCGACGTCTTCCTGGCGGACCTCGGCCTCGAAAGCGGCGGCCTCGAACGCCTCGTGCGCGCCGCTCACGAGCTGCTGGGCCTGATCACCTTCTTCACCGCCAACCCGAAGGAGGCGCGCGCCTGGACGATCCGGCGCGGCACCAAGGCCCCGGCCGCCGGCGGCGTCGTGCACTCCGACTTCGAGCGCGGCTTCATCCGCGCCGAAACCGTCTCCTTCGAAGATTACGAGCACCACGGCTCCAAAGCCGCTGCCCGCAAAGCCGGCGCCCTGCGCACCGAGGGCAAGGACTACATCGTCGAGGACGGCGACGTGATTCTGTTTCAGTTCAACGTGTAGCTTTCCCGAAACGTCCGGCGTGACCCGCTCCGTTCGAGAAGGGGCAGTCATTCTCCATCCCCCAACCTATTGTTCGCCCATGAGACGCTCTCCTCGATTCGGGATGCCGGTGCTGTTGCTGGCGGCAGGCGCCGCCGCGGTGCTCGCTGCTGCCGCCGCCGCCGGATGCGGCCCCGACGAAACGTCTGCCGCTGCCGACGACGTCCCGCCGCTCGACTCGCGCGCCGACTCGATGGCGATGCAGATGTACCGCGCCCACGGCGGCCCCGAGGTGTGGGACGACGTACCCGCCCTGGCGTTTACCTTCGCGATGGGGCGGGACGTGAAGGGAGCCGACACCACGCGCCAGCGGGTCGCCCGCCACTGGTGGCGCCGCTCGGACGGGGCGTACCGCGTGCAATGGAACGAGGGGCCGGACTCGACCTACACGGCCGTGTTCAACACCAACGAGTTCAGCCGCGAGCCCCCCACCGGGCGCGCCGCGCTCAACGGAACGCGCCTCGACTCCGCCGCCGAGCAGCGCGCTCTGCGGCAGGCCCACGTGCGCTACGCCAACGACTCGTACTGGCTGCTGGCTCCGCTGAAGCTCTTCAACGACGGCGTCAACCGCTCCCTCGCTGCCGACCCCGCGCAGGCCGACTCCACGAACCGGGCGCTGCACCTCAGCTTCGACCAGGTCGGCATCACGCCGAAAGATCAGTACTGGCTCACGCCCGACTCCACGACCGGCCGTCTCGCGCGCTGGACCTTCGCCTTGCAAGGCATGGGACCCGACCAGCCGCCGGGCGTCTTTCGGTGGACCGGATACGCCCCCTTCTCCACCCCCGCCGGCTCGCTGACGCTCTCTACGCGCAAGGAAAACGTCGGCGGCCCGCGCGTGATCTACACCGACCAGATCCGCACCCCCGCCACCCTGCCGGACTCTCTCTTCTCGATTGGTCGTCAGTGATCGGTTATCTGGGGGTCGGTGGTCAGTAGTCTGTTTGCGGTTCTCCGAGACGGGCCCCCGACGACCGATAACCCAAAACCGATGACCGGAAACCGAAAACCGCCTTGGGCTACCGCTTTCAGATCGCGCGGCGTTACCTGGCCGGGCGGCGTCGCTTTTCGCTGATTTCGATCATCACCTCGCTCTCGACGGTCGGCGTGGCGCTGGGCGTGGCGGCGCTGATCGTCGTGCTCTCGGTGATGAACGGCTTCTACGACTTCGTGCAGGGCGTGCTGGTGTCGCGCAGCCCGCACGTGGTCGTCACCCCGGCCGGCGGCGACGGCGGGAGCGACGGCGGCGGCGGCGAAAGCGCGGCGCAGGGCCTCCCCCGGCCCGACTCGCTCGCGCAGGGCGCGCGGCGGCTGCGCTACGTCGAGCGCGCCTCGCCGTACGTCGAGGGCAAGGCGCTGGTGGCTCCTGACGACGGAAGCGGCGGCGGCGGGGCGGGCAATCGCGTGGTGCAGGTGCGCGGCGTCCGTCCCGCCGCGACCGCCCAGATCGGCAGCGGCGGGGAGGGAACGCAGAGCGAAACGGCCCCCGCGAGGAACGCGTCCGGCGAAACCACAGCCGGCCGGCGCGACTCCGCGCGCTACGAACTGGGACGCCCCGACGACGGCGGCGGCCCGCCCGGGATCGTCGTGGGCAGCCGCATGGCTGATCGGCTGGGGCTGCTGCCGGCGAGCTCGGAGGGCGACGGACGCCCCTCGGAGCGCGCCGGCAGCCGCGTGTCGCTCTTCTCGGCCCCGGCCATCGAGCGCGCCTTTACGCAGATCTTCGGCGGCCCTCCGCTGATGCAGTTCGAGGTGCGCGGGGTGTACCGGCAGCAGTCCGCCTACGACCAGGGGCGCGCCTACGTCGCCTACGACGAGGCGCAGCGGCTCTTCCACATGGACGACCGCGCAACGGGCCTGGCCGTGCGTCTCACCGACCTGGATCGCGCCGGTGAAGTCAAGGCCGCGCTCCGCGAGCAGCTCGGCGACGGCTATCGCGTGCAGACGTGGTACGACCTGAAAGGCTCACTCTACGACGTGATGCGCCTCGAAAAATGGGGCGCGTCGGCGATCCTCTTGCTTATTATCGTGGTGGCGGCGTTCAACATCGTCGGCTCGATGATGATGATCGTCATCGAAAAGCAGCGCGACATCGGCGCGCTCAAGGCGATGGGGGCCAGCGCAAAGGACGTGCGCCGCATCTTTCTGGGCGAAGGGCTGTTGATCGGCGGGATCGGCACGGCGGCGGGGCTGACGCTGGGCCTCTCGCTGGCCTTTCTTCAAGAACGATTCAGCCTCGTCCCGATGGCGCAGGCCGAATCGTTCCTGATTGATGCCTATCCTGTGGCTGTGCGCCCATTCGACGTAGTAGTGATCGCCGCCGCTGCGATGGGCCTCTGCGCGCTGGCGGCGGTGTACCCGGCGAGGCGCGCCGCCGCCGTCGAGCCCGCCCGCGCGGTGCAGGGGGAGTGAGTTGAACGGGGAAGGTTGTGAAAGCCGCCCGTCTCCGTGAGCACGTCGAACACCCAAGCCCCAAAACCAAAGACCCAAGCCCGCCCCCATGATCCAAGACGCCTTCGACCTCCCCGGCATCCCCGACCGGCCCGAGAAGCCGCGCGAGGAGGGGCTGACGCACATGCTCGACAAGGGGCTGGCGCCGCGCCAGGTGGAGGACGTGCTCAGCGTGGCTGCCGAGTACATCGACCTTGCGAAGCTGGGATGGGGCACCGCCGCGGTGACGCCCGGCGTCGAAGAAAAGATGCAGCTGTACCACGAGGCGGGCATCCCCATGTACTTCGGCGGGACGCTCTTCGAGGCGTACTACCTGCGCGACGCGCTCGGCGCCTACAAGCGCCTCATGGAGCGCACCGGCGTGGAGCACCTCGAAATCTCCGACGGCACCCTCCCGATTCAGCACCAGGAGAAGCTGCGCTGCATCCGCGACTTCGACGAGGCGGGCTTCACCGTCCTCAGCGAAGTCGGCTCGAAGGACAAGGAAACCGTCATGCCGCCCTACCGCTGGGTGCGCCTCATTCAGGCGGAGCTGGAGGCGGGAAGCTGGAAGGTGATCTGCGAATCGCGCGAGACGGGCACGGCCGGCATCTTTCGGCCCAACGGCGAGATCCGCGCCGGGCTCGTCGACGAGATCGTGGATCTGGTGGACCGCCACCGTGTCATCTTCGAAGCCCCCAACAAGCCGCAGCAGGTCTGGCTCATCCGTCACCTCGGGCCCAACGTCAACCTCGGCAACATCGCCCCCGAGGAAGTCATCCCGCTCGAAACGCTGCGTCTGGGCCTGCGCGGGGACACGCTCTTCGAGTTTTTCAAGCAGAGCCAGCTGCCCGACGACCTGCCGGGCGACCTGACGGAAGGGCTTG
>PXTR01000090.1 GCA_003023245.1 Bacteroidetes bacterium QS_8_68_15
GTAGAACTTCGTGCCCTCCTCCAGCGCCTCTTCCGTTTCGAGCGCTACCGAGCGCGGCGTGTCTTGGGTGACTTCCTTGCCGCTGATCGGCGAGATGGTCGTGCCCAGCCGCGCGAAGAGCAGGCGCAGGTGGTCGTAGATCTCCGTCTGCGTGGCGACGGTCGAGCGCGGGTTTTTCGAGGGCGCTTTTTGCTCGATGGCGATGGCCGGCGCCAGTCCCGTGATGAGGTCGGCGTCGGGCTTGTCCATGCGCTCTAAGAACTGCCGCGCATACGCCGACAGGCTTTCCACGTAGCGGCGCTGGCCCTCGGCGTAGATCGTGTCGAAGGCGAGGCTGGACTTGCCGCTCCCGCTGGGGCCGCTGAAGACGACCAGCTTGCCACGCGGGATGTCGAGGTCCACGCCCTTGAGGTTGTGCTGGCGCGCCCCGCGCAGGACGATGTGCTCTTGCGCTTTGCCGCGGGGGGCGTCGTCGGCCCGGGCGTCGTCGGCCGGGGCGCCGTCGCCGCCCCCGGTGCGCGCTTCTACGTTCGCAATGACGGGGGTGCTGGGGGGAATCGTCTCGGTCGTCTGGGCCATCGGCGGCGGGCGGGTACTTCGGGCGAGAAAAATGCGGAAACGCAACCTGTTTTCCTATGCACCGGCGCCGCAGATGATGCGGGAGTTGGCCGTTGGCGGAAATGGGGAACACCCGCAGAAACGTGAGGTCTCGCGTCCCTACTCTTCGGCAATTTTTCGTTCCAGAAACATCCGGTCGAGCGCGTCCTTTTCGCGCTCCGTCTGTTTCATCTTCATCAGCAGACGCGCGGAGGCGAACGGAATCGAGACGCCTTCGATTTCGTGATGTTCGATCTCGCCTTCAGCGTCGGCGAAGGAAAAGCCGGCCGTTTCGAGCATCAGGTCCACGACGATCTCATCGGCCACGCGGACGACGGTGAACTCCTTCAGGTCGCCGTCGGCCATGTCCCGCACGGCTCGGGCGGGCAGAATCTCCAACGCGTTGCGTACGCGCTCGATATTTTCGCTCGAAGACCCGACGAGCAGGTCGATATCCTCGGTAGCACGCAGGTGGCCGTGCTGGATAACGGCCATGCCGCCGACGACGATGTAGCGCGCCTCGCGGCGGTTCAGTGCTCGGCAGAGAGAGAAGAGGTCGTCTTCGTCGGGCGGGCGAGGGGCTTCTGGCGGCGTTTCCATTCCTCAAATTCGGCAAAACTGGAAAACCGAAACACTCCGCGCGGCGAATGGACCAGCGGGCCGTGCAACTTCTGCGCCGTGCGCTGAAGGCGACCAAAACGCTTCCATCGAGAAGGCAGGTTCTCCTCGCTGCCGACGACTTTCATGGACATGGCGGACGTGCAGGCAATGGTGAGCGCAATCGGACGCCGTTGAAAACCAGCACGCGAAGGGCAGCGTTCCCCGTTTTTGAGCTGTTGGCTGTTCGCCGTCGGCCCTTCGGTCAGGGCGCTCACTCCGTTCGGAGCGCACCCCAGGAGTACTTGGTCGCTTCGCTCCCAGCGCACCCCGAGAGTACTTCCTCACTCCGTTCGGGGCGCAACACCGCCGGGCGGTTTCGAGTAGCAGCAGGCGCGCCTCTTTTCTGTGACGCGCCGCTTTTCCTCGCGCCCGTGAGCTTTCTGAATCCCTGGATGCTGATGGGGCTGGCCGCCGCGGCGGTGCCCATCGCGGTGCACTTTTTCAACCTGCGGCGGCCGCGCCGGGTGGACTTTTCGTCGCTGGCGTTCGTGCGGCAGGTCGAGGAGCGCACCATGCAACGCCTGCGCCTGAAGCGGTGGCTGCTCCTGGCGCTGCGCGTCCTGGCGGTGGCGTGCCTGGCGCTGGCCTTCGCGCAGCCGGTCCTCAGCCCCGGCCTGACGGGCGTTATGGCCGGCTCGGTTGGCGGCGCGCCGGCGGGGGACGCCGCGATGAGCGCCGTGATCGACAACTCCCTTTCGATGACGCGACGCGCAGGAGGGCAAGGGCCGCTGATCGGGCAGGCGAAGGCGCGCGCGGCGGAGCTGGCCGGGCAGATGCGCGCCGGCGACGACCTGCGCCTTCACGCCACCGCGGGCCTGAGCGCCAACGCGCGCTCCGCCGGCGGAGGACGCGCCTCCTACCGCAATGCCGGGGCTGCCCGAGAGGCGGTCGACGCCGTCGAGGCGCGCCCCGGGGCCGAACCGCTGGCGCGCACGGCCCGCCGCGCCGCGCGCCGCCTCGCCGCCGCGGACCGCGCCGGCACTCGCGCTCGCGAATTGTACCTCTTTACCGACCTCCAGAAGCGCACGCTGACGGATACGCTCGCGGAAGACGCGGCGGAGGGCGCGAACCAAGATCTGCGCGTGGGCCTCGTTCCCGTCGGCGGCTTCTCCGCCGGGGAAGCGGAGACGCCCAACGTGGCCGTGACCGACGTGACCGTCGAGAGCCGCATCGTCGAGGCCGGCCAGCCGGCGCGCCTCACAGCCACGCTCAAAAACTTCGGCGACGAGCCGCTCGACGGCGGCCGCCGGGTCAGCGTGTACCTCGGCGGGCGTGAAGGCGGCGAGGCTGAACGCCTGGCGCAAACCTCTTCCGAGGAGCTGGTCCCCGGCGCGCGCCAGACGCTTTCCTTCAGCGTCACCCCGCGCCGGCGCGGATGGCTCGCCGGCCGCGTCGAAATGGAGGGCGGCGGCGCTGGCGGCCTCTCCGCCGACGACGCGCGCCACTTCGTGCTACACGTGCCGCAGGAGCGCCGCGTCCTGATCGCGCGTGGCCAAGATCAGCCGGCGCAGTACGTCGAACTGGCGCTCGCCTCCGGTGGCGGCGGCTCCTCCTCAGCGGGATCCGGCGGCGGCAGCGTCTTTCAGACCGAAACCATCGGGGCGGGGCGGCTGGCCGGGACCAACTTCTCGGCCTACGACGCGGTCGTGCTGGTGGGGCCCTCCGACGTGGCGAGCGGGACGCGCCAGGCCCTCGCCCGCTACGTCGAGGGCGGCGGCGGGCTGCTCGTCTTCCCCGGCAGCGGCATGGCGCGCGCCGATTACAACGCGCTTTTGGGCCGGCTGGGCGGCGGCCGGATTACCGGCGTGAGCGGGGGCGCGGCGCCGTCCGGCAGTAACGGCGGCTCCGGCGGCGGCACGCGCCGGCCCGTGGCCTCGTTCGAGCGCGTGGACACCGATCATCCGCTCTTCGAGGGCGTCTTCGACCGGGGACGATCGGCCGGCGACGACGTGCGCGTCGAGCGGCCCACGCTGTACCGCGTGGCCGACTACGCCGCGCGCTCCGGCAGCGAGCAGACGCTGATCGAGCTGTCCAACGGGCGGCCCTTTTTGCAGGAGATGCGCCACGGGCAGGGGGCGGCGCTCTTCATGGCCGCCGCACCCAACGAGCGCTGGAGCGACCTGCCTACGCGCGGCCTGTTCGTGCCGCTGTTGTACCGCTCGCTGTTTTACCTGTCCGCGAGCGGGAGCACGGCCGGCGACGCGCTCATTGCCGGGCAGCCGAGCGAGCTGCGCGTGCGCACCGGCGGGGCCGGCGAGAACACGGGCAGCGGCGGCGGCAGTAGTGAGCGTGAACCGCTGCGCCTCGTGGGGCCGCAGAAGCAAGAAGTCATCCCCGAGCAGCGCCGGCTCTTCGGGGCCACGCTGCTGGAGACGAGCGGCCGGCTGCACCGGCTCGGTGTCTACGACGTGCGCCGCGGCGACCGCCTCGTGCGCCGCGTGGCACTCAACCTTGCCCCCGCCGAGTCGGACGTGCGCCCCGCCGCGCCCGAAGAAGCGGCCGACCGCCTCGCCGACGCCCTCGGCACCGACGCGGTGCGCGTGCTCTCCAGCCAAGCGAGCGAGCAAGGATTCCCTCGGGTCGCGCGCGCCAGGCCGGCAGGGATGCCGCTCTGGAACGTCTTTCTGGCGCTGGCCCTGGCGCTGCTGGTCGCCGAGATGATCGTGGCGACGTACTGGACGCCGGAAGAGGCGTAACAACGCAGCCCGCTTCTCGCTTCACGCGACGCGCTTCTCGCTCGTTCTTCCGCCGTCTTTGCCCTGCTTCCATGCCCGCCCCCGATGCCGCGCCGCGTCCGAGGGACTGAACTTGGACGAAGAGAACGCGCCCGACCACCCGGCGGTGGAAGGGGCTTTTCCGCTTCTGAAACGTCTCTACGACGACCTTCCGCCCTTGCGGCCTGACGCTTCATTCGGCGAGCAGCTTCAGCCCCGCGATGCCCGCCACGATCAGCGCGATGCACGCGAGCCGCCCCACCCAGCGTGCCCACCGAGGGCCAGAGGCGCGTAAAGCCGTCGGTGTATTTGAGCCCGACGGCCCACACCACTTCAAACAGGCCGGCGACGATCAAGTACGTCCACGCCATCTGTGATCTGTGTTGCGCGCCTTCTGCAAGAGATCAGTGCGTAACGATAACCAGGCGTTTCAGACGTCCGGGACGGACGCGCTCACGCCGCCCCGTTGGCGCCCGGCCCCGCCTTCTCTTCCAGCTCCTCCGCGTCCGGATCCGGCTGCGCGGGGGCGTGCTGGACGTGCTCGACGTACACGTCGTCGAGGAGCATGGCGAAAAGCTCCGGCTCCTCGGCCGCCAGCTCCTTCGCCAGCGGGAGGAAGCGCTCCATGCGCTCGCGTTTCTCGTCGGGGAGGTGGCGCCGGCGCTCCTCCAGCTCCACGGTCAGGCGCTCGTCGACGCGCTCCTCGACCTCTTCCTCCGAGGGCAACTCGCAGCGGCGCAGGTCCACCCCGTAGCGCTGGGCCGCGCGTTCGAGTTCGTGCTCGTCCTCCACCGTGGCGAGCGTGATCGCGACGCCCGTCTGCCCGGCCCGCGCGGTGCGCCCCGATCGGTGGATGTAGTACTCGCGGTCCTGCGGGATGTCGTAGATGAACACGTGGGAGAGATCGGTAATGTCGATCCCGCGGGCGGCCACGTCCGTCGCCACGAGAAAGCGCAGCTCCCCGTCGCGGATGCGCTGCATGGCGTGCTCCCGGTCGTTCTGCGAGAGGTCGCCGCTGATCTGATCGGCGTTCTGGCCCTGGTTTTGAAGAAACTGCGCCAGGTAGCGCACCTCGCGCTTGGTGTTGCAGAAGATCAGCGCCGAGTCGGGGTTTTCGTGCTCGATCAGCTCCAGGAGGGCGCGGTCCTTGTCCATCTTGCCGACCAGGTAGTAGCGGTGGTCGATGTCCTCGACGCTCTCGTGGCCGCTGCTGAGCGAGAGGAAGCCCGGGTCGTCGAGAAACTCGCGCCCGAGGGAGCGCACCTTCGCCGGCACCGTGGCGCTGAACATGTAGGACTTGCGGCTGTCCGGCAGGTGCTCCTTGATGTCCTGCATGGCCGGGTAGAAGCCCATCGAGAGCATCTCGTCGGCCTCGTCGAGGACGAACATCTCGGCCTGCTCCAGCGAGAAGTTCCCGCTTTCGAGGTGGTCGAGGATGCGCCCGGGCGTGCCGATGATGACCTGCGCGCCGCCGCGAAGGGCCTTGAGCTGCGGCTCGTAGCTGACGCCGCCGTAGATGAGGGCCGCGTCGAGCTCGTTGGTCGCGGCGGTGGCGAGCTTCATCTGCTCGAACTCGTGGTGGATCTGCCGCGCCAACTCGCGGGTGGGGGCCAGGATGAGGACCTGCGGGTGGCGCTGCTCGGCCTCGAGCACTTCGAAGAGCGGCAGCAGGAACGCTCCGGTCTTGCCGGTGCCGGTGCGCGCCTGCACGATCAACTCGCGCCCGCCCAAGAGGTAGGGAATCGCCTTCTGCTGCACAGGCATTAGCTCCGTCCAGCCCATCGCCCGAAAGGCCTGGTACACGATGTCAGGCAGGTCCTCCGCGGTAGTGGCGTCGAGCGCTGGGTCGGGCTCCTGTAGAAACTGACCACTTTCGCGCTCGGCCTGTTTCTGCCCGCGCGTGGTCAGGTCGACGGACTCGAAATAGCTGGAGGCGGCCGGCTCGGAGGAGGGAGAGGCCGTCGGTTCGTGGTCGTCGGCGGCGGCAGGCATCGGCGGGGCGAGCAGGACGGAAAACGAAAACGGAGCGACGCGACAATGGGACCGGAGACTACGCGCCGGAGCGGACGACCGTTCGCGCAGGGCGACCGTGCGCAGGGCGACCGTTCGCGCTGCTTACGCCGCGAACTCCGCAATCGAGATCAGCGCCGACAAAATGGCGCCGATGATGACGATTGCCCCAATCGTCCAGCGCGTCTGCACTCGGATGGCCTCGTTCATCACATCGAGCCGCTCGTTCGTCTGGCTCTGCATCGCGTCGAGACGCTCGTTGAACGCCTTCGCTTGCTGATCGAGGCGCTCGTTGAACTCCTTCGCTTGCTGATCGAGGCGCTCGTTGAACTCTGTTACTTGTCGATCGAGGCGGTCGTTGAATTCCGTCGCTTGCCGGTCGAGGCGGTCGTTGAACTGAGCGCTCATCGCGTCGAGGCGCTCGTTGATCTCGCGGCGCGTCCGACTCGTTTCCTCCCGCAGCTCGCCGATCTCACGGCGCTGGTGAGCCAGTTCGTCCTCGACGCCGTCGAGACGCTCCTCGACCCGGTCGAGCCGGCCGAGCACTTCGCGGAACTCATCGCGTGACACGATCTGGTCGCGCACCGCGTCGGCCCAGCGCGACACGTCGTCGGCCACCTCCGCGCCCCATGCCTCGCGCGCACTCTGCGGAACGGGAATGGGCATGACGCCGGACGGAGCTTGGCGAAGGGCTGATCGTGAAAACGATACGCCTCCGTCGCGCAGCGGGTTTCTCCAAACGCGAACGCCTGCGTTTGGAGAAACGCCCTGCGCCGCACTCACTCAGGCGGCGGGCCGTCGTAGGCGGCGTCTTCGTAGAGCGTCCTGAGGAGATCTTGCGCCTCGGGAGTGAGGCGTCCGCCGTCGGCGGCGACGCGGCGAAGCGCCCGTGTCGCGCCGGCCTTGTTGCCGAGCCCGAGGCGCGCCTTGCCCAGAAAGAAGAGCGCTTCGAGCTGGAGGAACGACCCGGCCTCGGCGTCCGCGACGACGGCTTCGAGCCGGCGCTCGGCACGGCGGAGGCCTTCGGCATCGTAGCGCGGGAGCAGCCCCAGCGTGGTGGACCGCGCCGCCCGCAGGGTGCGGAGCGCGCGCAGGTAGCGCTGGTCGAGGCTCGAAGAGTCTGCCGATGCGGAGGGCGACGCCGCCCCGCCGCCGCGCAAGCGCAGGCCGCCGCCGCCGCCGCCGCCGGTGTAGCCTTCCACGCGCAGCCGCTCCCCTTCCACCGAGGCCAGGCGCTCCATCTGCGACTGCGAGAACCGGCTGGCTGCCCGGAGCGTCCCGTAGAGCACCACCACGGCCAGCACCGCCGCGCCCGCGTAGCGAACGGCTTTCGGCCACGCGGCGGGCCGCCAGAGACGACCCCCCGGCGTGCGGCGCTCGTCCGCGTCACGGTCCGCTTCGCGACGGTCCTCGCGGCGGGCTTCCGTCGCTCGCGCACGAGACGGCTCTTCGACACGGCGGTCGGGAGGGCCGTCGTCGTCGGGAGGGCCGTCGCCGGGGTGCGCGTAGCCGCCGGTTTCTTCGGACGTGTCTCGGGGAGAAGGAGAATCCGGATGGCTGGACGCGAGGTCGTGGCCGGTGAGAGCCGCGAAGTGGACGCGCGCGTCGGTGCTCTGCCGGTCGAGCGTGCGCAACCGCC
The DNA here is from genome assembly GCA_003023245.1 of Bacteroidetes bacterium QS_8_68_15. The sequence continues at coordinate 7,621 of PXTR01000090.1, forward strand.
GGGTCAACGCCGCATACCGTTGGCGCAGCGCGCTCCCCCGGTCGGCCTCGTCGAGCGCGGCGGCCACGCGGTCGAAGTCGTCGCGGAGCGCCGGCGGCAGCGTCTCGCGCGGGGTGGCCCGGAAGAACGCCAGCGCCTCGTCGGCAGCAGCCCCGTCGGCGGAAGCGCCGGTCTCGCTCGCCGCGGCGTCGGGGAGCGCCCTGAGCGCGCGGGCTTGCTCGAACAGGCGCTCCAGCGCGCGGATCTGATCCAACAGCGCCGCTCGCTCCGGATCGTCGGAGGCGTTCGCAGCGACGGCGTCCTGCTGTTCGGGCGTCAGATCCGGGTAGCGCAGAATGCCTTCTTCGAGGTCTTTCATCTGGAAAACGTCGTCGAGGGACAAAACTGAAAGGCCATGCCGATGAGACAAAGCAGCGAAGAGACGCCCCGGCGCAGGCAGGCGTTCGCCTCGGGGATCGCTTTCCCTCCCCCCGACGCGGGCCCGATAGAACGCATAACGTGCTTGTCGGAAAATTTACGTTTCGGGGCGCGAGGACGCATTTTTACAAGTGTCGTCCCCCGGGGGTTCGACGAGCGCGCGCACCTCCGGGTCCTCGCACAGTTGCTGTCGGGCGCGCCCGGCGTAGGAGCGGGCCGTAGGAGCGGGCGTGTCCGTTTCTCGCTGAATCTCAGTGTAGGAGCGCCGTTCGAGGAAGCGCAGGCGAGCGACCGGCCGCAGATACTCCGGCAGGCGCGCAATCGCGTCGCGTACCGTCTTGCGCGCGAGCCCGGTGCCGGCGCCGGGCGGGACCTCCTCGTCGGCGGGAAGCGACGGGCTTTCTTCCTCGTCGATGGAGACGGCGGCCGGGCGGCGGCGACGCAGGTAGTTGAGGAACGTGTTTTTGCAAACCACGCTCACCCAGTGCGGATAGCGTCCGGGCTTGCGCACCCCGGCGCGCTTGTCTTCGACCTTCCGGTACGTCCGTGCGACCAACTCGTCGAGGTCGGAAGCCGGAGCGCTCGGCTGCGCAGCAAACTTGGCCAGAAAGTAGCGGCGCACGAAGCAGTACGTCCATAGGTCCACGGTGCGCTTCGCGTCGGTGCACGTCGCGTCGTCGGCGCTTTCGCCCCTCCACTGCCGAAACGCTCGCCCGGCACGCTCGGCGTCGTCGAGGCCGAAGGGCAACTGCTCGGTCAGCCGGCGGAGCGACTCGGGGACCGGAGTAAACGCCATGGAAACGGGGGCGAAAAGCTCAGGCGAGGAGGCGAGGACGGCGCTTCTCCGTCCTGCGTCAAGATTGATGGAAGAACAGGCCGCCCCAAAACCCGGACCGACCGTTTCACGTGGTAGAAGAATGGCAGAGCGGGGCAACCCGTCCGACCGGCCGAGCGCCCGACCGGCCTCTCTGCCGGACCCCGCCCGAAGGGAAGGTCCCCCCTGCTTCGGGATTGATTTTGCTGACTGCCTGCCCCACATCATAGCGATGAATACCGATAGCTTCAAGACGTTCAGCGCTAAGCCCGACGAGGTGGAGCGCCAGTGGTACGCCGTCGACGCCGCCGGCGAACCGATCGGCCGCCTCGCCGCACGCATTGCGCGCGTCTTGCGCGGAAAGCACAAGCCCGCCTACACGCCCCACGTAGACACCGGCGACTTCGTGATCGTCACCAACGCCGAGAAGGCGCGTTTCAGCGGGACGAAGGAGACGGACAAGGAATACTTCCAGTACAGCGGCTACCCCGGCGGCGGCAAGACGGCCACCCCGGCGGAGATGCGCGCGCACCGCCCCACCTTCCTGGTCGAAAACGCCGTGCACGGCATGATGCCGACCGGATCGCTCGGGGAAGAGATGTTCAAAAAGCTCAACGTCTACGAAGGCCCCGACCACCCGCACGAAGCGCAACAACCCACCGACCTACCGGAGAAGTAGGTTTTTTTGATGATGGTTAAGCTGGTTGTCCGGCTTGGTCGTTGACCTGGGTAAACCAGAAAAACAAATGACCAAACAGCCACGAAACCAGAAAACCAACTCGAACCTCGAGACGAGCGGAGCGCCCCGAAGGAAGTACTCCTGGGGTGCGACTCACGCCAGTAAACCGCAAACCCGAAACCGCAAAGCCATGCCCACCCAGTACAACGCCATCGGCCGACGCAAGACCTCCACAGCGCGCGTCTACCTCGAAGCCGGCGACGGCACGATCACCATCAACGGCCGTGAGGCGCCGGACTACTTCCCGCAGGATGCCCGCCGGCGCTCGGTGCTGATGCCCTTCGACGTGACCGACACGCTCGGCGAATACGACGTGATGGTCAACGCCAACGGCGGCGGCCTCACCGGGCAGGCCGAAGCCGCGCGCCTCGGTATCGCTCGCGCGCTCGTCAAGATCGACGAGGAGATGAAAAAACCACTCCGCGAGGCCGGTTTCCTCACCCGCGACGACCGCATGGTCGAGCGCAAAAAGTACGGCCAGCCCAAAGCGCGCAAGAAAGGCCAGTTCTCGAAGCGGTAGTTTTCTGGTTGAATGTTTAATGTTCAAGGTCGAAGGTTCTTCGGTTCGGAACCTTCGACCTTGAACCGTCAACTTTACACCACTCCCCACTCATGGCAGACGAAAACCAAGGCCAGCAGCAGCAGGAAGGCGCGCCTCCCCAGGAAGAAACGGACGCCGAAGCGCCCGCCGCCGAAGCCGCCGACGAGAAACCGTCCGATGCGGACGCTTCCGGCGAGGACGCTTCCGGCGAGGACGCCTCTGCGGAGACGAACACCGCGGTTGCAGCCGAAGAAGCGCCCGCGGCAGAGGAGGATCCCCAGGCGTCCGACGAGGACGAATTCTCCGAAGAGAAGGAGGAGGCCGCCACCGTCGCCGCCGAAGACGCTCCTGAGGAAGACCCGTCCGAAAGTGCTTCGGAGGCGCCCCAGAACGGCGAGGCGTCCGACGCCCAGCAGGCCGCCCAGCAGCAAGAGGCCGACGCCCACCGCGCGACCGTCGAGGATCTCCTCAAGGCCGGCGCGCACTACGGCCACCTCACCAGCCGGTGGCATCCGCGCATGGAGAAGTACATCTTCATGGAGCGCTCAGGGATCCACATCCTCGACCTCATGCAGACGCAGGTGCTGCTCGACGAGGCCGCCGACGCGGCGCGCCGCTTTGCCGCGCGCGGCAAGGACGTCCTCTTCATCGGCACCAAAAAGCAGGCGCAGGACATCGTGCGCGAGGCGGCCCTGCGCACCGACCAGCCGCACATGGTCGAACGCTGGCTCGGCGGCACGATGACCAACTTTCAGACGATCCGCCGCTCGATCCGCCGCATGGAGGAGATCGAGAAGATGGATTCCGACGGCACGCTCGACAAGCTCAAAAAGAAAGAGAAGCTCGTCCGCCTGCGCGAGCACGAAAAGCTCGAAACCACCCTCGGCGGCATTCGCAAGATGCCGCGGCTGCCCGCCGCGGTCTTCGTCGTCGACATTCGCCGCGAGGAGATCGCCGTGCGCGAGGCCAACAAGTTGGGGATCCCCGTCATCGCCATGGTGGACACCAACTGCGACCCGGACCGCGTGGACTACCCCATTCCCGCCAATGACGACGCCCTTTCGAGCATCGACTTGGCCGCCACCGCCGTCGCCGACGCCATCGAAGAGGGCGCCCGCGAGCGCCAGGCCAAACAGGAAGAAGAATAGGTCTTCGTTCTTCGGTCTTTGGGCTTCGGGGCTTCTCGATCAGCCGCTTCAAATAAGGTTCCAAAGATCGAATCCGAGATCTCTTCTGAAAACGAATCCAAGACCCCAAACCCCAGTCCAAAATCCCAGCCCATGAGCATTTCCGCCCAAGAGGTCAAACGCCTGCGCGACGCCACCGGCGTAGGCATGATGGACTGCAAAGACGCCCTCCAGCAGTCGGACGGCGACTTCGACGAGGCCGTCTCCATTCTGCGCAAAAAAGGCCAGAAGGTCGCCGCCAAGCGCTCCGACCGCGAGGCCGACGAAGGGCTTATCGTCACGAGCGTCAGCTCCGATGGGAAGGCCGCCGCCATCGCCGAGGTCAACTGCGAGACCGACTTCGTGGCGCGCAACGACGACTTCCGCGCGTTTGCCAACGGGGTCGTGCGTCTCATCCTCGAAGCGCGCCCCGACGACCTCGACGCGCTGATGGCCCTCGACTTCGACGGCGACGCTACCGTCGAGCGCGCCCTGACGGACCTGACGGGCCGCATCGGCGAGAAGCTGGCGGTGCGCCGCTTTCAGATTGTCGAAGCCGCGAGCGACGGCAGCCGCATCGTTTCCTACGTGCACCCCGGCTCGCGCCTGGGCGTGCTCGTGGAGATGAACGGCAACGGCGAGGTGGAAGAGGCCGGGCGCGACGTGGCCATGCAGGTCGCCGCGCTCGACCCCATCGCGGCCTTCCGCGAGGAGGTGCCCGAGGAGGTGCAGAAAAAGGAAAAAGAAATCGCTCGCGAGGCTGCCCTCGACAGCGGCAAGCCCGAGCACGTGATCGACCAGATCGTCGAAGGCAAGCTGCGCCGCTTCTTCGAAGACAACGTGCTCGTCGAGCAGGCGTTCGTCAAGGACGCCTCCAGGAGCGTGCAGGAGCGCCTTGACGAAGCCGACGCCGGCGTTGAGCGCTTCGTGCGCTACGCGCTGGGGGACGCGTAGATGGGACGGCGGACGATGGACCGAGTGGCCCGGGGCCTTGCGTCATACCCCTGCGGTGGGGCCTTGCGTCATACCCCCGCGGTGCACCATCGGCAGACGGCGGTCACTCATTCGGCCTGCGTTTTGCCGGCGGTCCTGGCGAATGCGACAAACGAACGAGGGCCGGGCGTCCACCGTCTGCGTTCTGAAAGGGGCGCGTTCTCGTCCGCCCAACGGGGGCCGTGCCCTTTGCTATGGCTTCCCACTTCGTAGCCGCCCGCGCCTCGACACGTGTCGCGCGCCGCCTTACGTTTTCAGGTGTCTCCTGCTTTCCCTTCGCCTCTCCGAAGCGCCCCGCCATGTCTTCCGCCGGCCCCTCCTCGAACGACGACGAATCCTCGAACGACGACGAATCGCGCCCCCCGCGCGTGCTGCTGAAGGTCAGCGGGCAGGCGCTTCTGGGCGATGACAAGCCCTTCGGCATCAGCGAAGACGTGCTGCGCGACTTTGCCCGCGACATCCGCGAGGCCGACGCGGCAGACGCCGAGCTGGCTATCGTCATCGGCGGGGGCAACATCTTTCGCGGCGTCGAGAGCGCCATCGGCGGGATGGACCGCGCCAATGCCGACTACATGGGCATGCTCGCCACTGTGATGAACGCGCTGGCGCTCCAGGACATCCTCGAACAGAGAGGGCTGGAGACGCGCCTCCTCACCGGGCTGGAGATGGACGAAGTGGCCGAGCCGTTCATCCGGCGGCGCGCCATTCGCCACCTCGAAAAAGGGCGCGTCGTCATCTTCGGCGCCGGCACGGGCAATCCCTACTTCACCACCGACACCGCCGCGGTGCTGCGCGCGCTCGAAATCGGCGCCGACCGCATCCTGAAGGGCACGCGCGTGAACGGGGTCTTCACCGCCGACCCCGAGACGGACCCTTCCGCCGAGCGCTTCGAGCGCATCCACGGGCGCGAGGTCATCGACCGCAACCTCGGCGTGATGGACCTGACGGCCTTTACGCTCTGCCGCGAGTCGTGCCTCCCGGTGACCGTCTTCGACATGCGCACCCGCGGGACGCTGCGGCGCGTGCTCGACGGCGAGCCGCTGGGCACGCGCGTGCACTGGAACGACGACGACGCCCCGGTAGAGATGGTCTCCGGAGCCGCCTCCTCCGACGATTCCCGCGCCGAAGCGGCTGCGCGACAGGCGTGATGCGTGACTCGTGATGCGTGAAGCTGCTTTCTACGGTCGCTGGAGTAGGAAGCGGGCGGGAACGTTTTCGGAGTGGCATCGCCAGTAGCATTTCGGCGCGAGCGCATCGGCTTGGCTTCATCACGCGCCCTGACCGCAGGGACGAAGTGCACTGCGGGCCAGCACTATAGCACTGCGGGCCAGCACTATAGCCTTTAGGTTGCAATACGCATCACGCGACACGCCCCCGCCCGAAACCCTCGTCGCCTCGTTCCGAACCCCCTTTTTCCGAAAGGAACCCCCTTCACCGAACCGATGGAACCCAACCTCATCGAACTGGCCCTTGACGAAGCACGCGACGGGATGACCGAGTCCGTCGAGCACCTGCGCACCGAGATCAGCACGATTCGCACCGGGCGCGCCTCCCCGGCCATGCTGCAAAACGTGCAGGTCGAGTACTACGGCAGCATGACGCCGCTCGAGCAGGTGGCCTCGGTAAGCGCTCCGCAGGCGGACCTGCTTCTGGTGCAGCCGTTCGACACGAGCGCCCTGCACGACATCGAACGTGGCATCATGCAGGCCAACCTGGGGCTGAACCCCTCCAACGACGGCCAGACGATCCGCGTCCCCGTCCCGCCGCTTTCGCAGGAGCGCCGCCAGGAGCTG